>CAMCFL010000573.1 GCA_945873715.1 Akkermansia muciniphila | reverse complement strand
CAGTCGCATGCTCTACCAACTGAGCTACACAGCCACAACAGGAAGGCAGATGGAACCGGGAGGACGGGGGGCTTGGCAAGAGGGTTTTTGGGGATTCTGGGGGGTGAGCCGCGTCCGAACGTTGCCCGTCTCGGGAATGGGGTTGGCATCCACGAAGCCACGATCCTGAACCTGAGCCAACGTGGAGCCGTGGATTCGTGGATGCCCTCTTCTGGCCTTGTGCGTGCCACACGCCCCCGGGGCTCGCCCGGACAACAGGCTTGCCAGAGAGAGGCCAGATCTGTAACTGAATTCCTTACAACTCATGAAACGAACCCTCCTGGCGGGCGCCCTCTCGCTTTCCGCGGTCGTTGGGACGCTCCACGCCCAGACCACCCTCTCGACGCTCCCGGACTGGGATGAGACTGGGGCATTGTTTGATTTCGGAGAGGCCGACACGGGGTATTACGGGCAGACCCTGACGGTTCCGGGTGATTCCCGACTGGTCTCCTATGAGTTCCGGGTGGAGCAGCTCTCGCTGGAGCCGACCCAGTATCGGTCGAGGGTTTATCTCTGGCATACGGGCACGCTCCGCGCGGAAGGAGAACCCTTGTACATCTCGACCGCCTCGACCTTTCCTTACATCGGCGGCGGTTTCGTTGCCGTTTCCTTTACCCTGCCAAACGGGGGGATTGATCTGACGGCGGGGCAGGTGATCCTGCTGATGTTTGATGGCATCGATCCTGGGGATGAGGTTGAAAGTCGATCGCAGTTCGGTCTGGTGTCGCCCGGGACTTTGAACGACGGCGCAGCCTACTACCTGAATTCGCTCGCGGGAGCCAATACCCCCACGTCCACCTAGTGGTCTACGGGTGGCGGTGACTTTGCGTTCCAAGCCGACTTTGTCTTCGCCCCGGAACCTTCCACCTGGGGCGCGGGCGCGGCGGCGGTGGGTCTGGTCCTCTGGCGTGTGGCGACCCTGCGGGCGGCCCGACGGACGTCGACGAAGGTCTAGGATCACACCGGGATGAGGACGACCGTTTCCGGCCAGAGGGCCGAGAGGGCCTCGTCCAGGGTGGCGAGCTTTCCACTCTTTCGTCCGGCAAGCGCGGCGAGCCAGGAATCGGTCACCTGACGGTGGCCGGTCAGGCGGTCCGGCGGGATTTCGGTATAGGAAAAATTGTCCGGCCAGAAGACATGGCGGGGATGGGTGCGAAGGGCGGCCAGGGCTGACCAGGCCGCAATCGCCGGGGGAACAGAGCCCTGCATCATCTGGAGGCGCAGCAAGGTTCCCTCAGTGACCGGGCAGGTGGCGATGGCATCGGGTTGCACGGTGACCAGCCAGCGATGGACGCGATCGTGATGCGTGTGCCCTGGGCGTACCAAGGCGACCAAGGCATTGTCTGGCTCCGTGGCGGATTCCCGCTGTCCTTCCTGGCGTCATCCGACGATGCGAGCTGGCGCTGGCGGGAGGCGTACCTCAAGACCTTTCTTGAACGCGACATTCCGGCTCTCGGAATCCAGGTCCCGGCCGCGACCCTGAGGCGTTTCTGGATGATGCTCGCGCACGATCACGGCCAGCAGTTCAATGCCTCTGAACTGGGCAAGAGCCTGGGGGTGGCGGATACGACGGTCAGCCGGTACCTCGACATCTTGAGTGGCACCTTCATGGTCCGGCGTCTGACGCCATGGTTCGAGAACCTCAAGAAGCGCCAGATCAAGACCCCGAAAATCTACCTTCGCGACTCGGGGATCCTGCATCGATTGCTGGGTATTCCCGGGATGGAACACATGGTCACGCATCCCAAAATGGGCGCCTCCTGGGAAGGCTTTGCGCTGGAACAGGTCGTTCGTTGCAGCGGCGTGGCCGAAGAGGAAACCTATTTCTGGGGCGTGCACAACCAGGCCGAACTGGATCTTCTTCTTTTTCGGGGAGGGAAACGCCTTGGCTTCGAGGTCAAGTACACGGACGCGCCCATGGTGACCCCGTCCCAGCGCGCCGCCCTGGAGCATCTCAAACTGGATTCACTCACCGTCGTCTGTCCCGGCAACGCCGACTACCCGCTCGACGAGAAAATCCAGGTCACCGGCCTCTCCAGGATCGGGGCGCGTCTGGACGCTTCCGCATAGCCGGGCTTTCGCCACGCTCCCTCTCCAGGAGGCTCCCCCGTCACCGGAACTTCTCCTGGAGCTTCCCGACGTACCCGGTCAGTTCGAGGTAGGCCTTGCCAATCGTGCGGCCGGTGGAGTCTTTCACCCGGCACGCTCCCTCCCAGTAGGCCACGCCCCCAAGCGGATCGGTCAGTTCCTGGGCATCGTACAACGGTTCCAGTTCCAGGATGCGATCGGGTCCGCCTCCGGGTGAGGGCGCGGTGATACGGACGCGGTTGGGGTATTTCGCGCCGGTCAGCGGACTGGTCCAGGTGCCGGTCGGTTCCCAGCGGAAGCGATCGGGCCCGACGTGACGCGGGGTGGCGCCGGGGCCGATCCAGGCAAAGGTCGAAAAGGGATCGGTGGTGCCGTCATCGCGACGCATCCGGTAGGCCATGGCCTCGGTGCCGTCGTCGAGTTGGAGGCAGGCCCAGTCCCATCCGGCCTGGCCGGGTTCGAGTTGGCTGGAGCTGAACTCGTGATCCATCCAGGCGATGCCGGTGACCGGAACGAGCTCGGAGCCGATCCGGACGGTGCCGCGGGCGGCCAGGCGGGTGAAGGTGAGGTAATGGCTGGCGGCGGTGGGATGGGCGGCCTTGCGCGAAACGCTGTTGGTGCCGAAGACGACCAGCGGTTTGGAGGGAGTGAGGTCGAGTTCGATTCCGGCATCGGCCTGCACGCCGCCGACCAGCTTCATCTGCTGGATGGAACCCGGCGCGAAGGCCAGCGACCAATTGCCGTTTTGGACGTCGAGGGTCTCGGGTGAGGCGGTGGCGTCCCAGCCTTCCCGGTTGATCCGGGACTGGTGGAGGAAACGGCGGTTGCGGACGTCGAGCAGGGCGCAGTGGGCGAGGTGGATGGGGGCGTGGCCGAACCG
>CAMCFL010000572.1 GCA_945873715.1 Akkermansia muciniphila | reverse complement strand
TGTAGCGAAGCAGTTCGAAAGGGAGTTGGCCGACGGTCAGGATGGGGCCGATCACCTGCCGGGTATCGGGTTCGGCGGAGACGGCGACCAGCGCATCATGGCGGACCTCGTTGATGCCGGGCATGAGCATCGAGCGGTAGGTGATGTTGCCGTGGCTGTCCTGAAACTCGTAGGAAGGCAGCCCGATGCCGAACGACAACTTCTCCTGCATGACCAGCACTCGCCCCTCCAGCCGTGGGCGGAGGACGAAAAGCACCGGGGTCTGGACCGGGGTGCGGTAGGCCAGGCTGCAGCCCACGCGGACGGTCAGATTCAACGGAGTCCAGTTCATCTCCTCCACCTTCGCTCACCGGAGGCATGGGGAACAGCACCGATCACTGAAGCATGACATTGACCAGGGCGTTGCCGATTCCAATGAGGGCGGCACCCGAGATCAACCCGGCGCAGATCGGTTCGGCGCCGTCGACCCAGATGGCATGCTTTCGCGTGCCAGGAGCCGGCTTGTCACGGCCCTGCCACCACAGGATGAAGGCACCGATCCACATGGCAAAGGTGGCTTCCGGGGGAAGCACAACCCCGAGGCCCACCGAGACGGCGGAGATCGGGAAACGTCCCTTGGTTCGAATCCGCAGGATCTCGAAGGTCAAGGCGCACACCGCAGCCACCGCCATGGACCAGATCGCCGAGGCCGGCAGGTTGCCGACGCCTTTGGCGATCAGGTCGGCCACCCCTTTCCACTGCAGGGCGGCGGGCATGGCGAACTGCTCGGAAACCAGCGTCCCGGTCGAACGAACTCCCTGTTTGTTGGCCGGCAGGAACAGCAGGAAGAACAACGGGGTGGCGGCGATGGATCCGGCGAGGATGCCGATGACGTGTCCGACGGCCTGTTGCCGGGGTTTTGCGCCCAGCATGTACCCGGGCTTGATGTCGGAGAGCAGGTTGGCGGCATTGGAGGCAACCTCGGCGGTCATGCCGGCCGGGATGAGATTGCTGGCCGGGTTGGAACGGTCGATCGCTCCCATGCTGAACTGGGTGATCTTCGACAGGGATCCGGTGGGAGTCCATGAGGTGAGCGCCATCGAGTTGGTGCAGATCACCGTGAGGACCAGGATCAGCGGGAGGGAAAGGAATCCCAACATCCAGGGCACTCCGAAGAAGGCGTGGCTGACCCACACCCCGAGGAATCCGAACAGAGGCACGCCGACGTACGACATCCAGAGCGGAAGTTCGATGTCGCGAAGGACATCTTCGCCGCCGACCTCAGCGGCGGTGGCGGCGGGACGGCGCCGCAGGGCCTTGAAGGCCCCGGTGAACAGGTCGGGCCTTGCCACCAACGAGACGAGCGAGCCCACCACCATCATGGTGACGCCCCACCAGAGCGCCCATTGATTGACGATCTCGGCCCGTGAGATCTGGACGACCACCCCGGCGGGAGAGGTGTAGCTCTTGATGTCGCCCCGTTCGATCATGAGGGGAGCCAGCACGGCGAAATTGATGATCGCACCGAGCAGGCAACTGGAGGCAATGCGGATGCCCATCAGGCCGCCAACGCCCACCATGGCGGCGTCGAGCGTGAGGCGGAGGCCGAGGACCCGCGCGTCGGTCCCCAGGATCTTGGGGATCCACCATTGGTACTTGGCGGCGAGTTGGTAGTAGTAGGTGTCGATCCGTTCCATCAGGTGCCACGGTTCCCGGACGCCCGCCCAACGATCGAGGCGGAGGAGCTTGAACTGGATCAGGCGCATCCAGCCGTCGCTCGCGATGAACTGGAGAAGCCCGGTCAACGCGGTGGTGATGGCGAGCAGGCGCGCCTTGAAGAGGCCGGCTTCCGCCTGTCCGGTGTAAAGGGCGTCCAGAACGACCCCGCAGGCGCGACCTTCGGGAAAGGGGAGTTGCTCGTCGTTGATGAACCGACGCTTCATCGGAAATGCCACCAGAACGCCGAGAATCGAGATGACGACGTTCCAGACGATCATCTGCCACCACGGCACGATCCGCCCGGTGACCAGCATGTAGGCCGCAAGGCTCGAGATCAGCGGCGTGACCATGTAGCCAGCGGCGGTCGCGATCGACTGGGTGCAGTTGTTCTCCAGGATGGTGAAACCGCGGCCAAGCGGGGTCTGTGCCAGCAATCGGAACAGGGCGAACGTCAGCAGGACCGAAGTCAGCCCAACCCCGATCGAGATGCCCGTCTTGCCGCCGATGTAGAGGGCGGTGGCGGAAAGCACGCCGCCCAGAATGAAGCCCGTCAGGGCTGAGCGCAGGGTCAACTGGGGCATGTCGCCCCGATAGAGGTTGTCCCGCCACCAGCGGTCCTTCTGCACCCGTGACCAAGTCTGGATCTGCTCGTCGGAGATCGTCTTGAGGGCCATTTCCACGAGGGTGCCCCGGGTGTCCCTGCCGTTTGAAGTCCCGATTGCTGGAAACGCCATGTCTTGACGCTTGGCCGGTGGTTCGCGACAACGCGTCCCACATGCTTTCCGTCTCCCTCGCCGAGATCGAGCGATCCATCCGCAACGTCCCGGATTTCCCCAAGGCGGGAATCCAGTTCAAGGACATCACGCCGGTCCTGGCCGACGGACGATTGTTCCGTGGGGTGATGGAACATCTGCTCGCCGGCGTGCCGATCGGTGGCATTGACAAGGTGGTGGGGATCGACGCCCGCGGGTTCATCTTTGGCGCGGCCGCTGCCGCCATCCTCGGGTGCGGTTTCGTTCCAGTCCGGAAAAAGGGCAAGCTTCCGTGGACGACCCACGAGCAAAGCTATGACCTCGAGTACGGTTCGGCGACCGTGGCCGTCCACGTGGACGCCATTCGACCGGGCGAACGGGTGTTGTTGCTTGATGATCTGTTGGCCACCGGCGGGACGGCGGCCGCGACGCTGGCGCTTCTGGAAACGCTCGGGGCGGAGATGGTCGGGATGCGATTCCTGATCGAGTTGGCGTTCCTCGGAGGCCGGGCGCGCCTGGGGAATCATCCGGTCACCGCGTTGATCACCTACTGAGCCCG
>CAMCFL010000571.1 GCA_945873715.1 Akkermansia muciniphila | reverse complement strand
GGTGGTAATCGAGAATCACCACTGGGGTGAGCACGTCGGAATAGGAAGTGCCGATCTTCAGCAGATCGACATCGACGGATCCGAAGCCCGAGTCCTGGCGGAGGGCGAAGGCCACCATGTCATTGGGAAACGGCGAGTCCGTGCCGGTGACGCTGCGCGAGCCTTCATTCGACGGGTTGACCCAGAGCGACGCCACCCCGGTCGAGACGTTGTACCGGATCAGGACCGTGATCGGTTGGCCCGGTGAGAGCGTCGCGGGATGCCAGATCGAGGCGTTGGCGGAGTTGTTGGCCAGGCCGAGTTGGAACTGCCCGCTGGGAGCGCTCTGGCGTCCGGCGAAAAGGCGTCCGCGGAAGGATCCACCGGCGCTGCCAAGGAAATGGGCGAAGTAGGTGCCGCCGGCGGAGGTGGGAACCGAGTTGAAGACCAGGTCAAGGCGGGCGTAGAGGATGACCCCCTCGGCAATGCGGATGGTCGGGGAGTTGTAGGTGATGTTGATGTCCTCCCGATTGGTGGTGGTGGTCATCAACTGGGCCTTTCCACTGCGCACCACCACCGGACCGTCATTGGTCCCGCTGTGCGGGATCCAGAGGCCGGTCAGGCTGAGTTGGGTCTCGTCCGTGTAATCGAACGGTTCGTCGAGGATCACGCCGAGGATCTTGGCCACCGTGACGTTGAACCCGTTGGTCACCGAAGTGAACCCGTCGGTGAGGACGAGCTCGACGCGCGAGGCACCGGTGGCCGACCCGCTGGGGGTGATGCGTACCGTCCGGGTGGGCCCGGTGCCGGTGACCGAAATGGCCGTGAGCAACTCGGCGTTGACGGCGGTGGCCGTGACCGTCAGGGCATCACCCTCGGCATCGGACACATTCAGCACCAGGTTGGTCTCGACGCCGGGAAACGTGACGAGGTCGGTCAAGCCGGACAGGACGGGTTCGCCCACGACCAGTTCGAAGGAACGGTTGGCCGAGTTTCCGTCCGTGTCGCGCACGGTGAGCGTGATCCGGGCGATCCCTTGCTGGCCGGCGGCCGGGGTGACGGTGACGGTGCGATCCCCGGTCTCACCGCCGACGACGATGTTCGCCGGGGGAACGAGAGTCTCGTTCGACGAGGTCCCGGTAACCGTCAGGGCTCCTGCCAAGGTTTCGCCGTCGGCCACGGTGAAGGCGAGTGGACCCACCGCCACGCCGGCGCCGGTCTTCTGCCGGGGGAGGGTGGAGAGGATCGGCGGGTTCTGGGTCGGATCACCGCCCTCCGCCACATCGGCGAAGCGGGTGCCGACCTTCAGGTTGTCGACGCGGATGTCTCCGATGCCAGTGGTCTGGCGGAAGGCCACCTGGCTCATTCCGAGACCCACACCGCGGGTGTCGGTCGAGACCGCGCGGTCCGAGGTGGCGGATTCTGTGGCGGGGTTGACCCAGACCGTTGCATTGGTGGCGGTGAAATCGAGGCGGACCACGATGCGATAGCTGGCATTGAGATCGAGATCCTTCTCCAGGGCGACCAACGTTCCGGACCCGAAGGAAACGGCGAGTCGGTACGAGCCGACCGCAGCACCGGTGGTGCGGGCGAAGACACGTCCGATGAAGGCGGTGTTGGTACCGTCATTGATCGTGTCCTTGAAATGGAAGAAGTAGCTTCCGGCAACGTTGGGCAGAGCGGTGAGGACGAGGTCGAAAGAGCTGAACACCGTGCCGGTGCTGATGCCCGTGCCGGTGAACGAGCGGTTCACGTCTTCGGTCTCTGCTCCGGTGATGAACGCTGAGCCGCCCTGGACGTCGAGTTGACCCGCGGTGCTGCCGCTGTGTTGCTTCCAGAGGTCGGGTGGCACGGCGGTGATGGCTCCATCCGGATAATCAAAGGGTTCGTTGAGCAGGACCTCGGCCCGGGCGGCGACCGGTGCCAGCAGGGCGAGCAGGAGGAGGAGGATTCGGGGTTGGTGCATCATTGGCTTGGTTCAGTGGAGACGCCTGGCGACGGCGCCGGTTTCAGTTGGGGGTTTCAGCGGACGGATACCAGTACACCACCCGGTCGCGGGACCATTCGGCGGTGGCGTTGTTGGATTCGTCCGAGCTGCGGAGAAATTCGTTGGTGCGATAGGACCGGGCGGAGCCGTCCACCAAGGCGAAGTTGCCGCGCCCGGCGTGGCGCCCGACGGCATATTGGCCGGTGACGTTGGACTGGGTGCGGTTGGCGTTGGCGGAGTTGCCGTCGACTTCGGCGAGGAAAATGGTGTCGGACGGCTTCTGGACGCCGGGGAGCTTGGTATTGGGACCGCCATTGCGCCCGGAGCGGTTGACGCACAGGCGTCCATTCATGCCATACATGAAAAAGATGCGGCCATTCAGGTTGGGGGGGATGGAAGGTTTGGCGGCGGTCGGGCAGGAGAAGAGGGTGCGATTGCCGGGCAGGGGAATATTGGTGCGGGAATAGAGATCGAGGAGGGACTGGAGCCGGATGGAAGGAGGCACGGCGTTGTACCAGGCTTCCCGGTTTTCCTCCTCGCTGATGCGGAGCGTGACGTTGCCTTCCTCGGGGACGGTCTCCTGATAGTCCTGCGCGTACATGGTCATCGCCAGCGACCATTGCTTGAGATTGTTGATGCAGGTGATGCCCTGGGCCTTGGCCTTGGCACGGGAGAGCGCCGGCAGCAGCATGCCGGCAAGGATCGCAATGATGGCGATCACGACCAGCAATTCGATCAGCGTGAAGGCCCGTGATGACGGGCTGAAACGGTTTCTCAGGACATCCATGGAGACGAAGCGACCGGGTTGGGTGGGGCTGCGCCCCGGAACAGACCGGCAACTTATCCTGCCGCGAACGTGGCGCAAGCCCGGGTCTGGAGGCGCACGGTGTCATTTGGGCAACTCTCGGTTGCGGTGGAGGGCGGATGAGGGCTTGATCCCCGCGGGATGAGACCGGTACGGCATTTTGCATCGGACAATTACGCGGGGATGACCCCGGAGGCGTGGGCGGCGTTGGCGGAGGCCAACAGCGGGCATGAGCCCGCCTACGGCAATGA
>CAMCFL010000570.1 GCA_945873715.1 Akkermansia muciniphila | reverse complement strand
GAGGACGCTGGTGACCGGGTAGCGGCGTTCCATGTCCTTCTCCAGACAGCGGAGGATGATCCGCTCCAGGTCGGAGGGAATCTCGGAGTTGATCGAGCGGGGGGTGGCGAACTCGGAACGATCCAACTGACGGCGCAGCACCAGGTCGGCGGTATCGCCCGGGAACGGCTTGCGGGAGGTCAGCAACTCGTAGGCGCTCACCCCGAAGGCCCAGAGATCGGCCCGATGATCCACCGGCTGTCGCAGCAACTGTTCCGGGGCCATGTACTGGGGCGTTCCCGGATTGCGGTCGAGCTTCCGCGGAGGATTCGGGATGGGCTGGGCGAGGTCGAAATCCACCAGGCGGACGCTCCCATTGCGGGTCATGACGACATTCTCGGGTTTGAAGTCGAGATGCATGAACCCGTGGTCGTGCAGGTGTTCCAGCGCCTCGGCCAGGTCGATGAGGATCTGGGCGATGTTCTCCGACAACACCGGATCGTTGGCGGACATGCGGAGCTTGAGGTTCTCGCCCTCGACGTACTCCATGACCAGCACCAGTTCCCCGTCGATCTTGCCGTGTTCGACGTATCCGATGATGGACGGGTGCGGCGGCAGATGCTGGAGGACCTCCGCTCCCGTGATGAAGCGCTTGCGTCCGGTGAAGGCCAGCAGGCGGTTGTTCAGCATGAGACGCACGGCGACGGACTGCCCGACCTCGTTGGTCGCCAGCCAGATCTCCGACATGCCCCCTGCATTGATCCGCTCATGCAGGGTGTATCGTCCCAGTTTTGTTCCTACTTCAGCCATCACAGCAAAAACGTTTCGTTGGGTAGCAAAGCACGGGCCATGGGCGCAAATGACTTCGCCCCGGGACCCGGGATTTCCGCCGGAAATAGGCGTTGACCCTCCGCCTTCGCGTCCGCTTCATTGCCGCACATGGATTCTTGTCCGGCATTCCGACTTACCAGCCTCTTGCTGCTTCTGGGCAGCAGGGCGGTCGGGGCTTGATCAGGACCTTGTCGGATTTCGCTCCCCATCGCCGCGCCGGCGGTGGGGTTTTTGTTTTCCGCACTGCCGCGAGCGCGACCGGGATCGGGTCCCAACCGCACGAGCCATGCAGAAGCCTGCCTCCAACAAATACCGTCCGTTCCCGCCAATCCACCTCCCGGATCGGCAGTGGCCCAACCGCGTCCTGACTGCCGCGCCCTCGTGGTGCAGCGTCGACCTCCGTGATGGCAACCAGGCCCTTGCGGTGCCCATGAACGTTTCCCAGAAACTGGAGATGTTCGAGGCGCTGGTCCGTTGTGGGTTCAAGGAGATCGAAGTCGGCTTCCCCGCCGCGTCGAACACCGAGTTCGCCTTCATGCGACGCCTCATTGAGGACGGCCGCATCCCGGACGACGTGACCATCCAGGTGCTCGTGCAGGCCCGCGAGGACCTGATCGAACGGACGGTGGAATCCCTCGCCGGGGCGAGGAATGCCATCATCCACCTGTACAACTCGACCTCACCCGCCCAGCGCCGCGTGGTCTTCGGTCTGGAAAAGCCCGAGATCGTCGCCATCGCCCGCCGTGGCGCGCGTTGGATCCGGGATGGGGTGCATCGTTTGGCCGGCACCCGGGTCCGGTTCCAGTATTCCCCGGAGAGTTTTTCCGCCACCGAAGTGGAGTTCGCCCTCGAGATCTGCGAGGCCGTCATCGACGAGTGGCAGCCGACCCCGGAGAACCCGATCATCCTGAACCTGCCGGACACCGTGGAAGTGGCGATGCCCAACGTGTACGCCGACCAGATCGAATGGTTCATCCGGAACCTTCGGAATCCGGCGGCGGCCATCATCTCGCTCCACACCCACAACGACCGCGGCACCGGCATCGCCGCCACGGAACTCGGTCTGCTCGCCGGCGCCCATCGCGTCGAAGGCACGCTGTTCGGCAATGGGGAACGCACCGGGAACCTCGACCTCGTCACGGTGGCGCTGAACCTCTACATGCACGGGATCGACCCGGGGCTGGATTTCTCCGATCTGAATTCGCTGCGGCAGGTTTACGAGCGCTGCACCGGGATGATCGTGCCACCCCGCCAACCGTACGCCGGGGAACTTGTCTTCACCGCCTTCTCCGGCTCGCACCAGGACGCCATCCGCAAGGGTCTCCGCGAACGCGAAGTCGCCCGTGACAAGGGACTCACCCCGTTCTGGGACGTCCCTTACCTGACCATTGATCCCGGCGACCTCGGCCGCGAGTACTACGAGGTGATCCGCGTCAACAGCCAGTCCGGCAAGGGCGGCGTCGCCTACCTGCTCGAGACCGAGTTCGGCATCGAACTGCCCAAGGACATGCAGCGCGAGTTCGGCCCCATCGCCAACGACGCGGTCGACAAGCTCGGCCGCGAAGTCCGCGGCCCCGAGCTCAAGTCGATGTTCTGGGCCGAGTACATTGATCGGACCACGCCACTCCAACTCGAAGGCTTCGAGACCGAGGGCCGCGATGGAGTCGTCCGGTGCCGCGCCCGGATCCGACAGGACGGCCAGGCGCGATCCCTGGAAGGCCAGGGCAACGGACCGATCGCCGCCTTCGTCCAGGCGCTCGTGACCGGCGGGGTGCCCCGCTTCGAGTTGGCCCACTACTCCGAGCACGCCCTCGCCGCCGGCGAAACCGCCAGCGCCATCGCCTACATCCAGGTCCGCCATGCCGATGGCCGCACCCGCTGGGGCGCGGGCGTCGATACCAGCATCGAACTCGCCTCCATCAAGGCGATCCTCAGTGCCCTGAACCGAAGTTGATTCCCATGTTCCCTGCCCGTCGCCCCCGTCGGCTTCGCCAGAGCGAAGCCATCCGTGAAATGGTGCGCGAGGTCCGACTTCACCCGTCGAACCTCATCGCGCCCCTGTTCATCCAGGAGGGCGACGGGCCCCCCGCCCCGGTCGGTTCCATGCCGGGAGTCTTCCGCCTGGGCCTGACCGACCTCGCCCGCGAGGCCGTCGAACTGGCCAGCCTCGGCATCCGAGGGGTCGCCCTCTTCCCCGTCACCCCCGCCCATCTC
>CAMCFL010000569.1 GCA_945873715.1 Akkermansia muciniphila | reverse complement strand
TCCTGGGCGCGAAACACCCCCGGTTCCGCGAAGCGTATGAGGGCTTCCGACGCCGCCAGACGGAGGCGGTCCTGGCGAAGCGGGAAGTGGGTGCCTAGGACCGGCAAGCTGCCGCCCCCCCGTCATTGACGGCTCGCCTACCCCTGTTGCCGGGCCCAGGTGTCCTTGAGGGGGACGGTGCGATTGAACACCGGCCGTTCGGGCGTGGAATCGGTATCCAGGCAGAAGTACCCGAGGCGCTCGAACTGGAAGCGGTCGGCGGGTCGAGTTTCCGCGAGGGACGGCTCCAGGTGGGCCGTGACGACGGTCAGTGAGCTTGGATTGAGCACGGCCTTGAAGTCGCGTCCGTCCTTCTCCGGCTCCGGCTCGGTGAAGAGTCGATCGTAGATCCGGACTTCGGCCGTGATGGACCGCGCGGCAGAGACCCAGTGGATCGTGCCTTTGACCTTCTTGCCGGCATTGGCTTCTCCGGTGCGAGTGCTCAGGTCGGCGAAGCAGTGAAGCTCCGTGATCCGGCCTGCTTCATCGCGGACGACGTCATCGCAGCGGATGATGCAGGCGTACTTGAGGCGAACCTCGCCGCCCGGACGCAGCCGGAAGTACTTGGGCGGGGGCGTCTCGATGAAGTCGTCCTGCTCGATCCACACCTCGCGGGTAAGGTGCAGGATGCGGCTGCCGGCGGTGGGGTCCTCGGGATTGTTGACCGCCTCGCAGGCCACGGCCTGGCCGGGTTCAAGGTTGGTGAGCACGACCTTGATCGGACGCAGAACGGCGAACCGGCGCTGTGCCGAGAGGTTGAGGTCATCGCGGATCGCCTTCTCCAGGACCGACACGTCGGTGAGGCCGTTGTATTTGGTCACGCCGATGTGATAGGCGAAATCCCTCAGGGCCCGGGGCGAGACGCCGCGGCGACGGAGGCCCGAGATGGTCGGCATGCGCGGGTCATTCCAGCCGTGGACGATCTTCTCGTTCACCAACTGGAGCAGCTTGCGCTTGCTCATGATGGTGTACCCGAGATTCAAGCGGGCGAACTCATGCTGATGGGGCAGGGGACGCGCCAGTTCCAGGCTCTTGAGGATCCAGTCATACAGCGGACGGTGCACCTCGAACTCCAGCGTGCAGATCGAGTGCGTGACCCCTTCGATGTAGTCGCTCAGGCAATGCGCGAAGTCGTACATCGGATACATGCACCACTTCGTTCCGGTCTGGTGATGTTCGGTGTGCCGGATCCGATAGAGGATCGGGTCCCGCAGCCAGACGTTCGGCGACGTCATGTCGATCCGGGCCCGCAAGGTCCGGGCACCGTCGCGGAACTCGCCCGCGCGCATGCGCCGGAACAGGTCGAGGCTTTCCTCCGGAGTCCGGTTGCGGAACGGGCTCTCGGTGCCGGCGCGATCCGGGGCGCCGCGAAGCCGGTCGGTGTCCTCGGGGGACAGATCGCACACGTAGGCCTTGCCCTTCTGGATCAGGCGTTCGGCGAAGGCGTACAGCTCATCGAAGTAGGCCGAGGCGAAGAACGGTTCGAGCTTCGTGTTGGCGGCCTGGGGTGGGAGCACCGCAGGCAGGTGGAAATCAGGGTTGGAATTCACCTCGCGGGCCTGGGCGGTGGCACCCACGGGCTTCAGACCCAGGTTCTGGTCCGCCCAGCCGCCAATCAGCCAGCGGACATCCTCCTGGATCGAGTCCACGTACTCGACGTCTTCCTTCGCTGGATTCGTGTCGTCCATCCGCAGGTTGCATTGGCCCCCGTTCTCCCGGGCGATCCCAAAGTTCAGGCAGATCGACTTGGCGTGGCCGATGTGCAGGTAGCCGTTGGGCTCTGGCGGAAACCGGGTGACGATCCGGGAATGCTTCCCGGAGGCGAGATCGGCCGCGACGATGTCCCGGATGAAATCGGTCGGGGCAGCCGGCGCGGCGGGGGTGACGGAATCGGACATATTCAAATAGGGCCGCATGTCTAGGGCGGTGGCGACGGCCGGGCAACCTTGGAAAAGGGTCGAACGCCCATCGCCTTCCTGCTGGGGGGTATCCGGCAGCCTGCCGGTACTGGGTGCGGCAGTGGCGACTGAGGGAGACAATGGGGTCGCGTCTATATTGTTTACTATTTGCTTCGGGCGTTGGGGCGGAACTGCGGGCCTCGCCCAATAGTCAACAATATAGATCTGACCCTATTGTTTCCGCCCTCCGACTTCGTGCTGCGTCGCGCAGCTGGATTCAACCAGCAGCCGTCCAACCCAACGATGTCGGTGGCACGACAACCGCCTCCTTGGCTCACTTCGGGTCCAGTTCGAGGGTGATCGACCCGATCCTGCCCGTGAACCCGTTTGGCGCGGTGTAGGGGCCGACTGCTCCGCCTTCGTCTGAACCCACGTCGAGACCGTCGGCGGGTTGAGCCAAGACGAGACTTCGGGCCGCACCGGTAACGGCGGGTTCATCGTCGATCTGAAGCTTGAGCAACCCGTCGGTCTCGATCCGCGCCATCACCCGGTGAGGGCCTATCAAAGCGTTGCGGGCCGTCACGGTTGTCAGACCGTCTGGTGTTCGGACCGAGAAGTGGAGTCGGCCGTCGGCGAGGTAGAGTGCGTAGCCGTGGGATGAACCTCCCTGGGCAATGAGTACGCCTTCCTTGGCGGGACCGGTGTCGAATCCAACCCGGAGGGTCAGGCCTCGCCCGGAGATCACGGGTGCCTTGGCGCGATCCAGATGGTCGCCGGTCTTGAGGCTGAAGAGCGTTTGCCTGCTCGCCGAGACGGGGATGGCGGCGTCCTTGCCGCGCCAGGCTCCCACGGGCAGGACTTTTGCCCGACGCGCCCATTCGTCCCACGTCGCTGACAGTGTCCTCACCCGCTCGGGATGGGCAGACGCGAGGTCCCGGGCCTCGCTGCGGTCTGCATCGAGGTCATACAGTTCCCATGGCTGATTCTCCCGCGCGACGAGCTTCCACTTCCCGTCACGGATGGCGCGATTGCCCTCGTGTTCCCAGACGAGCGGCGTGGAGCGGATGAGGGGTTCCCCCGCGAAGGCAGGT
>CAMCFL010000568.1 GCA_945873715.1 Akkermansia muciniphila | reverse complement strand
CAGCCCAAAATGGGCAAGGCCGAGCAATCGCGCGCGGCGTCCCTGTTCCTCGGCGAAGGCGGTGGGTTCGAGGTACCAGGTCTGTCCCAACCGGAGGGTCTCCTCCCACAGTTCCCAGCGCAGCAGGGTTTCCATCAGACGGTGGCGGCCCTGCAATGCCGTCCCCCCCTCTTCGTAGGGCACTCCATTGGTCTTCTTGTCGAGGGTGTTGAACTTCGGATGCCGCGGCATCTCGATCATGTTCTTGGCCAACTCGAGGGCCCGGCTGACCTGCCCGATGTAATTGTAGGTCTGCACCAACCACTCGCTGTTGTGGGCGTAGTTGTGGATCTGGTCGGGCATCAGCCGATCCAGCATCAACTGGGTATTGTCCACCCGCACGGAGGCTTCCTGTTGCCAGGCCATGTCGGGGTAACGCTTGAGCTTGTTGAAAGTGTGGCCAGCCATGTGCCACTGATGGGCGATGCCCGGCGATGTCTGACCCGAGCGCGATGCCGAGGGCACGGCGCGAATGCCCGCCTCATCCTTTTCCCCGTCCCAGAGGTGGATCCGGTAGTGATGGGCCGGGTGCATGGGCTGGGCCGCGAACACTTCCTTCAGGATGGATTCCACCGCCTGCGCACTTCCAATGGGCCAGCCCTTCCCCTTCCCATCCCAGATGTGGAAGGCCAGGAACGCCTTGGCTTCAACGTCGTCGGGGAACTCGAAGACAATGTTTTCCATCGCCCGGATATAGTCGCGCTGGCGATCCTTCTGATCCCGCTTGGGATCCTTGTGAAAGCCGTGGAGCGCTCCGATCCAGAGTTGCTCACGGTGGGTGATGTTGGTCTTGCGGAGATCGGCTTCCCGGATGAATTCGGCGGCGCGCTTGGCGTTGCTGGCATTGGCCAACGCCATGCCCCAGTAGGCCATGGCGCAGTTCGTATCGTGAAAGGCCGATTCACGGAAGGATCTCTCCGCTTCCAGAAACCAGAACCCATGCAATTGCCCGACACCCTGCAGGAAGAACTTCCGGGCCGCGTCGTTGGTGGTGGTGATCTCAAACCGGATCTCGGGCATCCCGGACATCAGGCGCGCCCGCTGCCGGGGTCCGTCGTTGAACGCTGCACCGTGGGCCGAATGCCCGGGGTCGATCGGCTTGGCGTCGTCGGGGGACACCTTGGCCACGGCATTGGTCTGCGACCACAGGCGGACCCCCGCCAGCAGCAGGCAAGCCATCCGGATCAACGAACGCGACTGGATCATGGAGCGAAGGCTAACCAACCACCCCGACAGGCCAAGCAGCATCTTGGCAACGGGGTTGCCTCGGGCGCAGCGTGGGTGGGTCATGGCGGTATGCCGCCTCTCCTGAGCGGACGCTTTCCCGCCGCCGCCGGAGGACCAGCGGCCTCCATCCCGGCCGCACATCCGATGCAGCCCCTTTCCCTCGGCGTTCCAAAACCCTTGCGTGGTCGTGGGTCGGTCGATAGTGCTTCAAACATGATGAGCCATCTCGGAAGCGAATCCTGCCCCCGCCAGCGCGCGTTTACCCTCATCGAGTTGCTCGTGGTGATCGCGATCATTGCCATCCTCGCCGGAATGCTCCTGCCCGCCATGGGACGCGCCAAGGCCAAGGCGCAGCAGATCCGGTGCGCCAGCAACCAGCATCAGATCGGGCTGGCGTATCAGATGTACACGGAAGACAACGTCGATTTCTACCCGGCGCAATGGGGTTGGGGTGCCGGTGGAGGAAAGAAGGGGACTTATCGACTCGATGCCGGTGTCGCCCTCTCCTTCGGCGTCTCGATCGAGGCGACCAATCGTCCGCTCAACCGGTATGCACCCGCGGTCGAACTCTTCCGATGCCCTTCGGACAAGGGCGACGAGGCGTACAAGGCCAAGCACTGCTTCACGGACTACGGCAACAGTTACCTCGTCCAGTTCCAGCACGATTCCTTCCGGGTCCGTCATGTGGCGGGGGATCTCAAGGCAGCGAAAGGCACCTATGAAGCGACCCCGATCAAGTCCACCGAGGTGAGTCGCAGCCCCTCCAACAAGGTGATCCAGGGCGACTGGCACTGGCACGCCAACCGCAACGTCAACGATGCACGCTCGGTTTGGCACAACTATCGGGGGCGTTCCCGCTACAACATGCTCTTCGGCGACAGCCATGTGGAGTTCTTCGAGTTCCCCAAGGAAACGCCCAACTGGATCTTCGACCCGAAGCCCGACCCCGACTTCAAGTGGTGGTGAGGGCGGGAGTGGGGGGAAAGATTTCAGTTTCAAGATTCAAGTCGCCCGGAGGGACGAGTTCCACGTGTCCCCATTGGGAAGTTTCGGACTCGCGGAGCTCGTGCCTCCGAGGCTCGTGCCTCCAACCCTTCAGAGCCTGAATCCACGGTTGCCGGCGACCACGCAGGCGAGCAGGATTTGCGGGGTTCCCTCCCATTTCCATGGTTCGCGTACTTCCCTGGTGGATCCTGCTGGTGCCGCTCTGTTGCGGCGTCTCCGTGGCGGAGTCAGATGCCCGGCGGGATGACTGGAGCAACCTTCCCCGACTGCGCAGCCAAGGTCCCATCCAGGACCCCGAACGTCAGTGGTGGGCGTTCCAACCGCTTTGCCCGCGCACTCCACCCCGTGCCGCGGTGGTGGACGTCAACCCCATCGACGGCTGGGTGCGTACCGGACTTGAATCCGTCCAGAAAACCCTCTCTCCCGAGGCGGAGGCTTCGATCCTGGCGCGTCGCATGACCCTGGATCTGACCGGGCTGCCGCCAACGCCGGAGGCGATTGCTGCGTTTGAATCCGCCTGCACCTCCCTCGGCAGGGACGCCGCGGTGGCGGCATTGGCGGACCGCCTGCTGGCCTCCCCGGCCTTTGGGGAGCGCTGGGCCCGGCACTGGCTCGATCTGGTCCGCTATGCCGAGTCCGATGGATATCGGGTGGACGACGGTCGGCCGGATGCCTGGCGTTACCGCGACTGGGTGGTCGAGGCGTTCAATCGGGATCTGCCCTACGACCAGTTCCTCCAGGCCCAACTGGCGGGGGATG
>CAMCFL010000567.1 GCA_945873715.1 Akkermansia muciniphila | reverse complement strand
TAAATGACGTTCTCGTTGCCGGGTTCGAAGCGATGGGCACCACCGCGAACCCGACGTTCCAGAAGCTGGAATGGTCGGTCTCCGGCACGGGTGCGGTTTCGCTGGATGGCCTCGGAGTGGGACCCGTGGCACCGCCGCCGCTCCCGCCGACGACCTTCCGATTGGTGACCATCGGGCCGCCGCACCATGCCGAGTCCACGGATGCGACCTCGGTGATGTTCGGCTTCGAGGGCGTGCCGGGCCGGCGCTATCGCCTGGAGTCTTCGATCGACCTGGCTTCAGACGGATGGATCTCCCTGGGCGAACTTGAAGCAGCCTCCGACGGGCGCTTTGAGGTCCGGCTCAGCCGGCCGGGCGATGTGGCCGCGACCTGGCCCGGCGCCCTTTTCTTCCGGGTGGAGATGACGAACCCGTAAGGGTGCCCGGCTCACGGTCGCTTTCCCGAAAACGGGGGTGCAGGCGGCCCGCCGGCACTTGAACCTCGGGTCTTGCGCGTGCGGACACCGCCCCGTGCTGGGAACGGGGATGGCATCCACGACGCCACGATCCGTTGAAACAGCGTGGATCCGTGGATCCGTGGATGCCATCCCAGTTCCGAGGAGGATGGGGAGTGGCATGCTTCCGGGGGTTGGGTGCGGATGCGGAGAATCTGCAACCCGGCCGGGGTTGAAGCGGAAATGAGGGCCTGTGACCCGGGGTTGCTTCGCACCCCGGGCGATCCGCTGCAACGCCTCCGGCGTAGGAGCGGAGTACCCCTGCCTCCCTCCGCGCGCTCCGCGTCTCTGCGCGAGAACGCCTCCTTCCTTGTCTTCTTCGCGGCCTTCGCGGCGTCGCGTGAGACGAGGTTCAGGTGAATCAAAAGTTCACGCGAAGGCGGGCAACCCTGCCGACGGATCCGCCGCACTGGCCATGCCGCTGTCCTGGACGTCAGAGCAGCCGTCGATCGAAGGAGAACGGCACGGGCTTGCCGATGCGGATCTTCCGGAAATCGGGATGTGCGGGGTTGAGCAGAAAGTTGGGCTCTGCCGGGATGACGACGCTGGGCAGTTCAAGCACGGCCGAACGCGACTCCTTCACCCACAGATCACCCCTGGTCATCGTCGAGAGTGGCGGTGGTTCCTCGGTCCAATCCGCAGGCAGGGTCGCGGAACTCAGGACCTCCACCAGGGACCCGTCAAACTCGACCGGAATGGCGACATACGGGAAGGCCACCGGTGGATTGAGATGAACCAGACTTTCGAGGACCGCGAGCGAAAGCGTGGCGCTGGTGTAGATCACCCGTGTTCCCGGCGAGTTCCATCGTCCGCCAAAGAGCCAGGCTCCCTCGCCATCAAAGGCGGTACGGGCGTGCTTCTCCTTCACGATGCGCCAGGCGCGCCTCATCAGGAGTAGACCCCGTATTCGATGCGGCCGAGCAGGTTCTCGACCTCGCGAGCCCCGATCTCGGTTTTCGCATACTCCAGCGGCACCGCGCCACCGAGGCCGAACTGCGGTGAGTCGAGCCATTGCTTGGCCCCCTCCAGGTTGCCGAAGACCTTCACCGCAGAGCCCACAAGTCGGGCGTACCGAACCACGCGATCCGACACCGCGGGATTGAGCCTGCTGGCGGCTCCCTTGCTCCGATGGAAGGTGGCCTTGGAGATGCCCAGCATGGGGGCCAACCTTTCCGAGGAGAGATCCAGACTGGTCTGCAAAGTTTCCAGCTCCTGGAACGGGAGTCCCATCGCCAGTGCCGCGATCAGTCTGGACGTGGTGAAGGGAAGGGATGCTGTTTCATCGCGTTGCCCTTGGACGTAGAACAGGACCACCCCATCGCCTGTGTCCCGGACGACGGCTCGCCCTGGTTTGCGCTGTGCTCCCGGCTTGTGGGGGGTGCTCGTCGCTTTTGGTTTGGAGATGGTAACTCCCATTTGAGCCAACCTTTAGTCTCATCTGAGGCGAGCGTCAATCGCTGAAATGTTCGCCCGCAATCCGTCAGAGGAAGGAGCAGGGGCCATGACGAGTCCGTTCCCATCCGAGTCGGCGAAGCCTGGCGAGTGCGGCGACGCGATTGCCGACCTCCCGCTTGCGGTAGATCTGGCTGGGTTGGTGGACGGTCTAGGGTTCGACGACTTCAAGTCCCGGGATGCGCCGGAATTCAATGGCATTGAAGGTCGCCACCGCCCAGCCACGGTGAACCGCCGTGGCCGCGACTGGTTCGGGCGGGCGGGAGCGCAACCAGGAAGACAGGTTGAACTTCGCACGCTCGTCGGCGATGAGGAGCGAGGTGTCGAGGATCAGCCCCACGGGTTTTTGAGGGGCTTCAGGGCCATGCGCCCACTCCTGATGGCGGCCGCGAACTCGTGCCGGTCTTCCGCAGAAAGGTTCGTCTCCTCCAAGTCGTCAGCCAGTTCATGGCTGTTGCATCCGGGTTCGGATGCGGGGACCAGGTAGCCGTAGGGCACCCCATTCTTGACGATGCGGAAGGAGGTGTGGAGGGAGTGAACCTCATCCAGGATCTTCGCGAACTGCGCGGAGATCTTGGAGGCTTCCAGCGTTTTCATGGTGGGTAATGTAGGCGGCCCGCCACTCGATCAAGCAAGCAGGAGGTGACAAGCACCCATGTTGGGGAGGTAGGTTGGGGGCAAGCCTCCTGACGTTGCGAAGAGGTTCTCCCGCAGAGGCGCAGAGACGCGGAGGGGGGGAGGGACGCGACCTGGAGATCACGAGGCTCACGGCGTCGGAGGCGGGACGTTACAGCGTGATCCTCGACAACGGGCTGGGACGTGTGACCAACGCGGTGGCCGAGGTGACGCTGGACCTGCCATTGGCCGCGTCGCCGACGGTCACGGAGGTCAATGGAGGGAGGTTCCGCCTGATGCTCACCGGCAATCCCGGGCAGCGGGTGGCGGTGGACCGCTTCGACACGCTGGAGACGTTTGCCGATCGGCAGGAAGACTGGTTGGGCGCACAGGGCCTGATCTACGAGGACGATTCACCCTCGGTGCAACCGTGGCGCTTCTATCGCTACGGTCAGGTGCCGCTGAACCTG
>CAMCFL010000566.1 GCA_945873715.1 Akkermansia muciniphila | reverse complement strand
GACAGCGAGCGCGGTCCGTGCTCAATGATCGCGCGAACTTCCCCGGCACCGGCCTCGGTGGCACGGCGGAGGAGGGGACTGAGGGGCAACTGATTGAACTCACCGACAAAACTCATCGCGGGCGGACTCTATGCCCCGGCGTCCGCAGTGCAATGAGGGAGACGGAGTTGGCCCGGGGAGGAGGAGGCCCACGAATCACGCAAAACACACGAAACAAGGGCCTGAATTCGTGTGATTCGTGTGATTCGTGGGCCGCTTCTGTCTGGCGCAGAATGGAAGCAGCGCCCGCTGAGGGCAGTGGGCACTTTCCCACTCGACACCGAGGCGGTTCAGCCGTTTCGGTTTCCGCGTTCACCCGCCATCCGCGGTCCATCCCCTGTCCCGTTCGGTGTTTCAACCTCGGAAGAGCAAAATCGCAAAGCCGCAGGGATCTGACCGCGGATCACGCGGATGAACGCGGATGGGACGGGACCCCGAGCGGCAAGGTCACGGACTCGCGGAAATTGGGGACTCGCGGAGCTCGTTCCTCCGGGGGGCAGTGGCCGGCGGCAATCGTGGCGTTTCGGTGAAAAGAACGGGCTCGATGGCTTTGGTTCTTGCTGCGCACGGGCTTGGTTCCGGAGAACAGGAGCGTGAAATTCTTCTCGTGCGACCGGTGGGTGGCGCTGATGGCGGGGTTGGCTTCGATGGCGCTGTCCAGCGGTTGCGAAACTCCCGCCACCCGGTTGAGCAATACCGAGCGGGTGGGCCGATCCGGCAATCAGGCGGTGCTTCCGGTCAACCAGCGCATCACCCCCACGGGTCGGTACATCGACCTGCCCGGAATGCGTCCGCAGGCGCTGGCGTTGTCCCCGGACGGCACGATCCTGGCCACCTCCGGCAAGACAAGCGAACTGCTGCTGCTCGATCCGGTGACCGGCGAGATTCGTGAGCGGTTGGCCTTGCCGAACGAGAAGCAGGAACCCAACCCAGACGTGGTCTCTCCCAACATCCTCCAACCCGACAAGTCGGGGCAGGTGAGCTTCACCGGGCTGATCTTCTCGCGCGATGGACGTCGGATCTACCTCTCCAACGTCAACGGCAGCATCAAGGTCTTCGGTGTCGATTCCGCCGGCAAGGTGTCGGGGCTCGGATCGTGGGTGTTGCCGGACGCCGGAGCTCCCCGGCGCAAGGCCGAGATTCCCGCGGGCCTGGCGCTCTCCGACGACGGCTCGAGGCTGTACGTGTGCGGCAACCTCTCCAACACGCTCCTGGAACTGGACGCCGCCAACGGTCGGGTGCTCCGGACCTTTCCGGTGGGGGTTGCGCCCTACGATGTCCGTCTGGTCCGGGGAAAGGGATACGTCTCGAACTGGGGCGGGCGTCGTCCCTCTCCCGGTGATCTCACGGGACCGGCTGGACGTGGGACCGAAGTCCGGGTGGATCCGGTGCGCTTCGTGGCCAACGAAGGATCCGTCAGCATCATCAACCTGGCCTCGGGCGCAGTGACCGGTGAGGTCCTGACCGGGCTGCATGCGAGCGGTCTGGCGGTGTCCCCGGATGGCCGACATGTGGTTTGCGCGAACGCCAACAGTGATCATCTGAGCGTCATCGACACCCGGACCGACAAGGTGGTGGAGACCATCTGGTGCAAGCCCAAGCCCTCGGACCTGATCGGGGCATCGCCCAACGCGCTGGTCTTCGCGCCCAACGGTCGGACCCTCTATGTCGCCAACGGGACCCAGAACGCCATTGGAGTGATCCGTTTCGATCCGGCCGATCGCGAGTCTCGTCTCGAGGGGCTGATTCCGGTCGGTTGGTTTCCAGGAGCGCTGACGTACGACAGCCGACGCCGGCAGTTGTGCGTCGCCAACATCAAGGGACATCCGGCGCAGGCGCGGGAAGGAAAGTCAGGTGGAGTGAAGACCACCGGGTTCAACACCCACCACTACACCGGATCGCTTTCGCTGGTTCCGGTTCCTTCCAGAAGTGCGTTGCCGAAGTTGTCCGAGACCGTCTGGCGCAACCTTCGTCGGGAGACCATCACCCAGAGTCGCCTGCCGGCCCGTGCCGGAGTCGCGCCGCGTCCGGTCCCCGAGCGCGTGGGCGAGCCGAGCCCGATCCGGCACGTGGTCTACATCCTGAAGGAGAACCGGACCTATGATCAGGTTTTCGGCGATCTCGCGGTGGGTAATGGCGATCCGAAGCTCTGCATCTTCGGGGATCGTATCACCCCGAACCAGCACCGGCTCGTCCGTGATTTTGTCCTCCTGGACAACACTTACTGCGCGGGAATCCTCAGTGCCGATGGACACCAGTGGAGCACGACGGCCTTCTCGACCGATTACATGGAGAAGTCGTTTGCCGGATTCCCCCGCAGCTATCCCGACGGCATGGGAGAGGACGAAGCCGATGCGTTGGCGTATTCCGCGGGCGGTTTCCTGTGGGACAACGCCGCGAAGCATGGGAAGACGATCCGCAACTACGGTGAGTTCGCCGCCCCGGCCGTGCGATGGACGGATCGGACCCGCAAGGGCACGCCGGATTTCACCGCCTGTTACCGCACCTGGAAGGGGCTCTCGACGGAGGCGATCTTCGCGAGCGACCCCATGATCGAGAGCATCCGCTCCTTCACTCCCACCAACTACGTGGGGTGGGACATGTCGGTTCCCGATCAGTACCGGGCAGACGTCATCCTTCGGGAACTTGCCGGGTACGAGGCCCGGGGGGAGTTCCCACAGTTGACGATCATCTGTCTGCCGAACGATCACACCAGCGGCACTTCCAAGGGATGCCCAACTCCCGAGGCGTGTGTGGCTGACAACGACCTGGCCTTCGGCCGGATCGTCGAGGCGCTCTCGCACAGCCGGTTCTGGCCGGAGATGGCCATCTTCGGCATCGAAGATGATCCCCAGGCCGGCTGGGATCACGTCTCCGGCTATCGGACCACGGCCTATTGCATCAGCCCCTATGCCCGGCGCGGCGCGGTGGTGTCGACCCAGTACAACACCACCAGCGTGATCCGCACGATCGAGCAGATCCTTGGGTTGCC
>CAMCFL010000565.1 GCA_945873715.1 Akkermansia muciniphila | reverse complement strand
GCGCTCCATGCCCGGATTCAGGAAGCCGAGCGTGGGCTGTATCCGACGGTCGTCGGAGCATTGGCCCGGGGCGAGGTTCGCGTGCGCGGGCGGGCGACCAGCGGTGGCTTGGGTGAAGTCACGGGATCGTAACCGTGCCGCCGCGGGCTGGTGATCGGATTCGGGCTGTCTGGGGCTCGTGTCAAAACCTTCAATCCTCCTGTGGGCGAGTCTGGCGGCGGGTGCCCTGATTCTCCCGTCGGCGCAGGCCCAGTTGGCGATCACCGAGATTCATTCCAACGCCTCCACCAACGGCACGCCCGCGATCCACGCGGACTGGTGGGAGTTGACCAACTACGGCAGCCAACCCGTGGACCTGACGGGCTACCGTTTCAACGATGCCACCGGGGGTCTGGCGGCGGGTTCCGTGATGTTGCCCGCACTGGTCCTGGCACCGGGTGAATCCATGGTCTTCGTCGAGGCGATTCCGGCCGACGACTTCCGTCAGTGGTGGGGGCCGGCACTGCCGCCATCGGTGCAGGTGTACAGTTATCTCACCAATGGAATCGGTCTGAGTTCGAGTGGCGACGCCCTGCGCCTGTGGGGGCCGACGACCACCAACGAACAGGAAGTGGTGGACTCGGTGGACTTCGGATCCGCGGCCGGCGAGACGACGACTTTCCTCTACGATCCCGCTTCCGGCGGAATGACCGCCCGTGCGGTGGTGGGGCAGGCGGGGGCCTTTGCGGCGGCGGACAATGGCGATGCTGGTTCGCCGGGGGTTGCCGGGCCCACATCGGCCCTCGAGATCGTGGTGCAACCGGTGGATACCGTGGTGAATCCGGGCGATCGCGCGACACTGTCCGTGACGGCCAAGGGCTTGCCGCGGCCGCGCTATCAATGGCGGTTCAAGGGCGAAACCATTCCTGGTGCCCTTCAGTCGCGTCTGGTGATTTCCAACGCGAATGCGACGACCATCGGGCTGTACTCGGTGATTCTGGAGAACGGGCTGTCGACGGTGGAAAGCAGGGAGGCCCGACTGTCCCTGACCGAAGTTCCGCAAGCCCCCTCCATCACGGTGATGCTCACCAACCAGATCGTGTTGGCCGGCGGTAGTGTGACGTTCGCGATCGAGGCGACGGGGGTTCCGCAGCCCACCTTCGCCTGGACCTACAATGACGTGGTCATCCCCAATCAGACCGGCGCTTCGCTGACCCTTTCCAACTTAGTCGCTTCGGCGGCGGGAACCTATCGGGTGACGGTTTCGAACGCGTCGGGGCAGACATCGTCCTCCGCGCTTCTCACCGTCCGGGCCAAGCCCGATCTCCGCATCACCGAGGTTCGTTCGACCGATCCGCTGGATCCGGATTTCTCCCGACGGAACGGTTTCGCCGCCCAGGATTGGTTCGAGGTCACCTCGTTCGAGCGGGTGGCGGTCAGCCTCAAGGGATGGCGGGTGGACGACAACAGCGCGAGCCTGACGGCCGCCTATGTGGTCACCAACGAAGTCGAGATCCTGCCGGGGGAATCGGTGATCTTCGTCGAGCGATTGGCTCCCGAGCAATTCATCGCCTGGTGGGGCACCAATGAGCTGCCTGCCGGCCTGAAGATCATCACTTACTCCGGAAGCGGCTTTGGCCTCAGCTCCGGTGGCGATGGCGTCCGTCTATGGGATGCGACGACGGGAAGCAATGCGGACACCGTATCGGCGGTGGATTTTCCCGCGGGAACCGGCGGCGTGACCTTCAACTTCGATCCGGCGACCGGGGTTTTCGGGGGGCTCAGCGTTGAGGGTGTCGATGGAGTCTACCAGGCCCCGGGAAGCATCGATCGTGATCTCAATCTCACGGTGAAGGACCTCGGTTCTCCCGGTCGGATCCGGGCCGGGACGGTGGTGCTTCCGCCGGCCAAGCCGGATCTCACGGTGGTTTTGGCAGAAGTCGGTTTGCTGGTCCGGTTCCAAGGCGAGGCAGGCCGGGTGTACCGATTGGATGCCCGCGCGGCGCTCGGCTCGGGAGACTGGACGCCGGTCAAGGAGACCGTGGGGATTGCCGGTCCCATGGAGATCAATGCCGGTGCCTCCACGGGCGATGCGACCTTCTTCCGGGTGGTGATCCCATGACCCCCCACACCAGTGGCCGTGGTCGGGACGGTGGATTCACCCTCATTGAGTTGCTGGTGGTGATCGCCATCATTGCGATCCTGGCGGGCATGCTCTTGCCGGCCCTTTCCAAGGCCAAGGGCAAGGCGCAGTCGATTTCCTGCCTGAACACCGAGAAGCAATGGGGGTTGTCGCTGACCCTGTACGTGGACGACAACAACGAGATCCTGCCCCGGGAGAAAGACTATCTCGGAGGGGATCTGCTGGGTTGGCGGGCGGCGATCGACGCGGGCAACTCGGATCTGTGGGCGAACGTGCTTCCCCTGAAGATCGGCCTGCGGAGCCTCGCCCAGATCGCCACCAACGAGAGGGCGGCCTTCTATTCCCGACAGGGCCTCTTCCTCTGTCCGTCGGCCAAGTTGCCGGCGGAGAAATTGAACTATCCCCACTTCTCCCTGGCGATGAACTCCAAGCTCATCCAGGGCGGCGCGAAGGTCCGGATCTCATCCATCCTGGTGCCGGTGCAGACGGTGGTGTTCACCGAGTCCGGGTTGCCGGGCGAGGCGAAGGCCCACCCCAACCAGGCCAACTACACCGGCCAACCCCATGCGTACGCCAACCGCTATTCCGCGCGGCACAACGGCGCGGGCAACCTGGTGTTCGCCGATGGCCACGCCGAGGCCGCCAAGGCGTCCCGGGTCCTCGACCTGATCGAGACCTCGCCCTCGAAGGGGCGCGCTCCGTTCCCGCAGCATTCGATCCTCTGGACGACGGATCCGGCGCTGAACCCGAATTAGATCCAGGAGCCTGAGTTCTATCCGCAGATGGCGCAGATGGCGCAGATCACCAAGCCAGTCTTCGCCGAGTGGTACTCACGGGCGCATCTTGAGTCGGCCTCCCAAGCCAGGAGAGGAGGCTCCCGTGTTTGGAGCCGCGGAGCGGCGTGGGAATGTAGCCCACAG
>CAMCFL010000564.1 GCA_945873715.1 Akkermansia muciniphila | reverse complement strand
TGCCCCAGAGGCCGGCGCAGCCGGCCCCGCAGGGCACGACGGTGCGGCGACGCACCGGGGGTGCGAACGATCAAACCAAACAAGGAGCGGATTCCAGAAGGACTCGGAGCCTAAGCGACGAGCGGTTTGGGCGGGTTCTGGACGAGCTTGAAGTCTGGGTCTCCGAGCAGGCGATTGGCCAGTTCGGCGAGCTTCCGCATCACCGCCACCAGTGCGACCTTTGCAGGTTTCTTATGATCCCGCAGACGCAGGTAGAAGGGGCGCAGTACAGGGTTGCATCGGGCTGCAACCAAGGCGGCCATGTAGAGCGCACTGCGGGCCAGCGCGCGACCGTGGAGGATATGTCGCTGACCTTTGTACGGGCCACTGTCGCAGTTGAAGGGGGCGACACCGGCAAGACTGGCCGCCTGGCCTGGTTCGAGAGTTCCCAGCTCGGGGAGCGTGGCCAGCAGGGTCCACGCGGTGCGCTGGCCGATGCCTTGAACGAGACTGAGTCGTGCGACCTTTGCGGTCAGTTCGGCGTCAGATTGCTCCAGGGCGGTGATCTCGGCCTCCAACTCCGCCAGGTGTGCGTCGAGGGTTTTAGCGAGCTTCTTGGCCTGTTTGACGACGAATGCGTCGTGATGATGTTCGGCGCGACGAAGTTCCCGGGTGATCATCTCAAGCAACTCATGACGGCGGCCAACCAGTCGGGCGAGTCGTTCGGAGGTCTCAGAGCGTTGGGGAGTCGGATCTGGCTGCAGAAGGCGACCGAACTCCGCCAGGACGGTGGCATCCAGCTTGTCGGTCTTGGCGAGGATCCCCTTGGCCTTGGCCATATCGCGGACGCGACGGGGATTCATGAGGCTTACGGGAATCTGGGCTTGGTAGAGGGCCTTGAGCAGGAAGTGCTCGTAGCCGCCAGTGGCCTCGCAAACGATCTGGATGGGGCCTGGGATGCGTTTGAGGGCGGAGCACAGGGCCTTGTGGCCAACGGCGTCGTTGGAGAAGAGGAGCTTTGAAAGCTTTGGGTGGGGACTGAGGTCGAGGGTGAGTTTGGCAATGTCGATACCGAGGAATGTAGTGGGAGGGTTCATGGAAGGCTCAGCCTTGTGATGCGAGTTGTCCGGGGGTAGTAAGCCTTCCGGCACTCTGGCAACTGTTCGAGTTTGATCAGGAGATGCACCGCCGGTTCGGGCTCCGAACGGACTCAAAGGTCCTAGGGACGAGACGAACTCGGCGGCGCGCCAGCGGGGGCCGGCCGGCCCCCGCTGGCGCCTTGTGCCGGGTGACAGAGTCACCCGAACCAAGGCGCGGCCAAACTACACCATTCCCAGATACAAGGGACGAGCTCCGCGAGTCCGTGACCGCCGCCTGGGGAGGGGGTGCCCACGAATCACACGCAGGCAGTTCAACGCAGCAGCGTTTCGTGTGCTTGGTGTGTTTCGTGGGCATCCCGAATCCCTTGGTTGAGGAGGTTGAGGCCAGTACCGGCGGGCCGCCGGCACCCCCGTCCTGATCCCTGCTGAACCGTGGACGAGGGTTGCTTTGCAGAATGAAATTCAATATTCAATCTGCAAATGATCGCTAGAGCAGTTGAACAGCAACTGGTTCACCGGCTTCGATTGGAGCCGGCGGCCGTCCTGCTCGGCCCCCGCCAATGCGGCAAGACTACCCTCGCCCATCATCTTGCCTCGCGTTACTTCGACCTCGAACAGGTCGCCGATCAGACCCGTCTCGACGCCCAGTGGCCGGAAATCATGGCCTCGGATGGCCTGACTGCCTTCGACGAAGCCCAATCGTGGCCGGCACTGTTCCCGAGACTCCGTGGAGCCATCGACGCGGATCGAAGCCGCAATGGACGCTTCCTCCTCCTGGGCTCGGTCTCGCCCGCACTCCTCCGGGAACAGTCGGAGTCGCTCACCGGGCGCACCGCCCTGCTGGAACTCACCCCCCTTCTGGCCATCGAGCCACACGGGCTGCCTCTCCCGGAGCTCTGGCTTCGCGGTGGCCTGCCTCCGGTAGCACTGGAGCCGGCCCGGTTTCCCGCCTGGGCTCAGGATTACCTGCGGAATCTGTCACAACGTGACTTGCCCTTGTGGGGATGGCCCGCGTCTCCCCAGGTGACCGAACGACTTCTCCGGATGCTCGCAGCCGTCCATGGACAGAACTGGAATGCGTCCCAACTGGGGGCAAGTCTCGGGTTGAGTCATCCCACCATCAATCGGTACCTCGATTTCCTCGAAGGGGTCTTTTTGATCCGGCGACTCAGCCCGTGGTCGGGCAACCTGCGGAAGCGACTCGTGAAGTCTCCCAAGGTCTATTGGCGTGATACGGGACTCCTTCATGGTTCCCTCGGGGTGAATTCGATCGATCAGCTGCTCGGACAACCCTGGGTCGGCGCCAGTTGGGAAGGATTCGTTGTCGAACAGATCCTCGCCAGCCTCCATGCCCTCGGTCATCGCGTTGACCCGTCCTACTTCCGGACGTCCGACGGATTCGAGATTGATCTGGTGTTCTCGCTCGGCGGACAGGTCTGGGCGATCGAGATCAAGCTCACCACGGACCCCTCTCCGCACGATCTGGCCCGACTTCATCGCGCGGCCGACCTCATCGGGGCCGACCAGCGGATCCTGATTTCGCAGGTGCCGACTTCGGCTTTCGGGGAGCGTCAGGCCTCCTGCAATCTCCCGGACCTTCTGAGCCGCCTCCCTGGGATGTGAGTGCACGGCCGGACCTCGGCCCTCGCTCGGAGTCCCGGCTTCAGCCGTGCCCGGACGCCGGAGGCGTCCCGGAAGGTAGCCGGCGGTCGCAAGACCGCCGGTGATCCCATCCCAGCCCCATCGACCCCGGCGGGGTCGCGCCCGCCCTTCCCCAAACCGGATTCTCCCGCAGAGGCGCAGAGACGCAGGGAAGGAGCGCGATCCCTCCGGGATCGATGGGTGATTCGGGACGACGTGCCGGCGGTCGCGACGACCGCCGGTGATCATATCCGTGCGCCATCGACCCCGGCGGGGTCGCGCCCGCCCTTACCCAAACCGGATTCTCCCGCAGAGGCGCAGAGACGCAGGGAAG
>CAMCFL010000563.1 GCA_945873715.1 Akkermansia muciniphila | reverse complement strand
ACCCCACTCGCGGGGCATCCTGAGTTTGTGGTCACCGTTGTAGGCCCGCTGCCCTCAGCGGGCGTTTTCACATCGCCGCCTGAGGGCAGGCGGCCTACATCCATGACCAACTCAAGATGCGCCCGGCCACCCGCGGGCTCAGTTCCAAGTTTCAAGACCGGGAGTTCCACGACATCGCCGGCCCGTCGGATCTGGCATCTGTGAACGGGCATCTGGGATCTTCGCGCCCCGCGCAACTTCCCACCCCAAACGGGGTTCGCCTCCCTGCCGATTCACTGCCAATCTCCCGCCATGCGCCCTCGCGCTGTCACGTTCACGCTCCTCGTCCAACTGCTGGCCGCCCTCGTTCAGGCCGCCGACACGAACGCGCCCGGGAATGACGTCGGGCTGGCCCGGACCCTCCATCAACTCCCCGGTGCCACGCTCCCGGCAGAGGCGGCCCGCAAGCCCCGCCTCCCGACCACACCGCGCCCTGCCACCAACGACCTCAGCCTGACCTGGCGCACCCAGCCTGACTCGGTCGATGCCCGCATCCTGCGCCAACCGCTGTCCCGCGTCCTGCCGCACCTCGCCCAGGCCACCGGTTGGCAGGTGTTCGTCGAACCGGGTTCCGACACGCTGGTGTCCTCCGCCTTCCGCAACCAACCGTCCCGGGAAGCCCTCGCACGCATCCTCTCCCACTTCAATTACGCCCTCCTCCCCGGCACCAATCAGCGGCCCCGACTGATGATCTTTCGGACCAGCGCCAGCGCCGCCACCGAGGAGGTCGACGCCGACGACGCCAACCGGGTGGACAATGAGCTGGTCGTGCGACTGAAGGACGGATCGAAGCTGACGCCGGAAGAACTGGCGCGCCTGTCCGGGGGTCAGGTGGCGGGCAAGCTGGATTCGCTGAACGCAGTGCGCCTTCGGTTCCCGGACGCCACGGCAGCGGAGGCCGCCCGGGCCAAGCTGGCGGCAATGGACGGGATCGCCCTCGAAGACAATCATCGCCTGCCCACCACCGATTCCGGCGGAATCATCGACGGGATCGCCTCGGCCAACGCCCTTTCGATCCGGCCGGCGGCGGTTAACCAGAACCGCCTGGTCATCGGCCTCATCGACTCGGCGGTGCAACCGATCCAGCCTGGCTACGACGCCTTCCTGCTCGGGCGTGAATCGGTCGTCGGCAGCCAGAGCGCCGACCCGGCCCTTTCCCATGGAACCTCGATGTTCGCCAGCCTGGTGAAGGCCGCCGAAGCCACCGCCGGGCGGCAGGGTGGCACGGCCAACTTCGGGGTGATCTCGGTCGATGTGTACGGCGCGAACGAAAGCACCACGGCGTTCGATGTCGCGATGGGCATCCAACGCGCCGTCGAGAAGGGGGCGAACGTCATCAACCTGAGCCTGAGCAGCCAGGCCGACTCCCCCTTCCTCCATCACCTGATCCAGACCTACCGTGGTCAGGGCGTCCTCTTCCTCGCCGCCGCCGGCAACGACCCGATCTATTCGCCCACCTACCCGGCCTCGTATCCGGAGGTGCTGGCGGTCACCGCCGGCAATGGCCAGGGCCAGTACGCCCCCTACGCCAACCGCGGGCCGTTCATCGACCTGATGCTGCCGGGTTCAGGAATCGTTCCCTACGGCGGCGAACACTGGCTCATTACCGGAACCTCCACCGCCACGGCCTACGCCAGCGGCATCGCCGGAGCCCTCTGGAATCCATCCCTCGGCAGCCCGGCCAATCTGGAGGCCGCCCTCCGCCGCCAGTTCGGCCTCCCCAACCCGTAGGCCCTTGCCGCGAGTTTGGAGGGACGAACCCCGCGAGTCCGTCGATCCCAAACAAACGCTTGCGGACTCCGGCTTCCAACCCGTTAACTCGCTGGGCCAGGGTCCATGGAGTGTGGACGAGCAAACCCCGCCAGGGCAGGAATGCAGCAACGGTAGCCTGTTCCGCATTTGCCGTGGGTGCCCTGGCATTCCTGCTTCCCGCCCGCCCCCGTTCCTCCCATCCTCCCGGGCTCACATCCGCGGTTGAATCATCAGCCCGTCCCGGCCATGTCGTCGTATCAGGTCATTGCCCGAAAGTACCGTCCCCAGCGCTTTGCTGATGTGGTCGGTCAGGAACACGTCACCACCACCCTCGCCAACGCCATCCGGGCCGGACGCATCGCCCATGCGTACCTGTTCTGCGGCCCGCGAGGGACCGGCAAGACCACGCTGGCCCGCATTTTTGCCAAGTGCCTGAACTGTACCGGCGGACCCAGCCCGGATTTTGACGACGCCGACCCGAGGGTCCGCGAGATCACGGAGGGCCGCGCGCTCGACGTCCTGGAGATTGATGGTGCCTCCAACAACGGCGTGGAACAGGTCCGCGAACTGCGGGACACGGTCCGCTTCGCCCCGGCCAACGGGAAGTTCAAGATCTACATCATCGACGAGGTCCACATGCTCAGCGTGCAGGCCTTCAATGCGCTGCTGAAGACCCTCGAGGAACCGCCGGCCCACGTGAAGTTCCTCTTCGCCACCACCGACCCGGAAAAAGTCCTCCCGACCATCCTCTCGCGCTGCCAGCGCTTCGACCTCCGGCGCATCCCTTCCGCCCTGATCGTCCAGCAACTGGCCCACATCGCAAAACTCGAGGGCGTCGAAGTCGATGACGGTGCCCTCGACGCCATCGCCCGCGGTGCTGACGGCGGGATGCGCGATGCCCAGTCGACCCTCGATCAGCTGATCAGTTTCTGCGGCAATCGGATCGTGGAGGCCGACGTCCTTTCGATGTTCGGGCTGACTGGCCGTTCCCAGCTCCACGGTCTGACCAGCGCCATCCTGAACGTCGAGCCCGGGACCGTCCTGCGCGACCTCCAGGGTTTTGCCCAGGGCGGCAAGGATCTCGGACGATTGCTCGGGGATCTCCTGTCGCACTTCCGCAACCTGCTTCTCGTGGTCGTCTCCAACGGCGACCGTTCCCTGCTGGAAATCAGCGACGACGACTTCCGCGTCCTCACCGAACAGGCGGTCGGTCTGGATGCCGACACCCTGACCCGGATCCTCGACGTCCTCTCGGCGGCCGAGGGCCGCCTGCGCG
>CAMCFL010000562.1 GCA_945873715.1 Akkermansia muciniphila | reverse complement strand
CTCCCCAAGGATGCCTACGAGCAGATGCAGCGGATGGGAGATCGCTCCCGCAATCTGCAGATCGCCGCCGCAGACCGTCAGGTGGTCTTCCGCGGGGATTGCGCCCGCTGCCACGTCGAACCGGCCGTGGGCAAGTTGGGCAAGGACGTCTACGTCGCGGCCTGCGGCGTCTGTCATGATGCCGAACATCGTGCCTCCATGGTCCCGGCCCTGCGGGGCCGGCCGGGCGCGTTCCCGTCCGAGTACTGGACCCATTGGATCCGGCAGGGCAAGGAAGGTTCCCTGATGCCGTCCTTTGATCAGAAGCATGGGGGGCCGCTGACGGAGGAACAGATCACCTCGCTCACTGCCTATCTCGTGGGCGCTTTCGTCAAGGAAACGGCCCTGACTCCCAAGCCCGAAGCCATTCCCGCAGCTCCGGCCGCTTCCGGTGCGGCCTTGTAAGCCGTCATTCGGGTGGGCGATTCTGCGCTTCGTAGATCCCGTTCCGACCGGCGGTCAGCCAGGCGGCGTGGCAGGCGATCGCAAGGTAGGGCCCGTGGCCCAGGCCGAAGAGTTCCATTCCCATCAGGGTGCAGGCCACCGGCGTTCGACTGGCACCGGCGAAGACCGCCGTCAGTCCCAGGGCGGCCCCGAGCCCGACCGGAAGTCCAACCAGCGGTGACAGGGTGTTTCCGGCTGTAGCGCCGATGAAGAAGAGCGGGGTCACTTCTCCCCCCTTGAACCCCGAGCTCAGGGTGATGACGGTAAATGCCAGTTTCGCAGCCCAGGCCCAGGGCGGGATGGCCGACGTTTCAAGAGCGGTCGCGATGCTGGCGTTACCGGGATCCATGGGCGTCGCGCCCAGCCCGAGAAACGCCCGCGTGCCCAAGCCCAGGGTCAGCAGCATCAACAGGGCGGCACCTGCGACGGGCCGCATCCAGGCCCAGGGAATGAGGGCGAAGCCACGACTGGCCGATTTGCCTGCGAGCACGTAAGCGCGGGCGATCAGTCCGAAGGCGATCCCGGCAGCCAGGCTGCCGACCGTCCAGGTCAGCGAGACCGTTCCGAGAAGCGGACCGGTGGGCGCGGGAAGGGCCACGCGGTAATCCGCGTGGACCGCACCGCACCCAATGCAGATCCAGTGTCCGATCCAGGCGGCGGCCATGCACGCGGGCAGGCGACGCCAGTCTGGGCGGCGGGGATGGATGCACTCGACGGCGAACACCGCACCCGCCCAGGGCGTGCCAAAGACGGCTCCGAATCCGGCGGCCATCCCCGATAGGAGCGCGTGGCGGGTTTCTTCCGGGGTCAGCTTGAAGAGGCTGGCGATCCCGCCTCCGATTCCACCCCCCATCTGGACCGCGGTGCCCTCGCGTCCTGCTGAGCCCCCGCCGAGATGGGTGAGCAGGGTGGTGAAGAAGATCAGTGGTGCGAGTCGGAAAGGCACGCCGGAGGACGGTTGATGGATCTGCTCGATCAACAGATTGGTGCCGCGGGCGGCGATCCCGGCAAAACGCTGGTAGATCCACCATACTCCCAACCCAAGCAACGGCAGCAGGAGGAGGAGACGGGGTTGTGCCTGATGCCAAAGCGTGACGGCCTCCAGAGTCCGCAGAAACAGTGCTCCGGCGATGCCCGTGAGAGTTGCGGTGGCGAGAAAGGCCGCCAGCGCGCGAACAAGAATTCCGGCGGGCGGCATTTCGACACAGGATTCCACAGCTCCGGACATCGGCGGGCAGGGTGTCTTGCACCGTGCTGACGGTCGATGCGGATTCGATCGGCCCGGTTCCGTGGGGTGCATCTCGAGTTTGTTGTCATCGTTGCAGGCACCCTGCCCTCAGCGGGCGTGTCCCCGTCGCCGCCTGAGGGCAGGCGGCCTACAGACATGACCAACCCGAGATGCGCCCGACACCCCATGGATTCAAGCCTGCGATTGGCCGACATCGACGGATTGGCTACGGTGATCAGGCATGAATCGGGAACGTCGAGGGTGGATCTGGCTCCTGGCAGGCGCATCGGTGCTGGTGCTGCTGCTGCTGCTGGGGTTGGCCGTGGTCGGCGGATGGATGCTTGCCCGTGGATGGGCGGGAGCGGGGAGCCCGGCCATTGCGGCGACGCCCACCCTGGTGCAGAAGGTGCAATCCCTGAACCAGTTGGTCAGCGTGAAGTATGTGCTCGAGAAGATCGTTCTGGTGGAGGACGCCAGGTGGTATGGCGACTCCCGACTCCTCATGGTTGCGCATGGGGTCGCCAAGGCGGGAGTGGACCTTGCCAAGGTGGCCAAGGACGATGTCCGGGTCCGCGGCACGACCATCCAGATCACGCTTCCGCGCCCGATGATCCTCGACGTCTATCTGGACGAGCGACGGACGCAGGTGGTGGAACGTTCCACCGGTGTCCTCCGTGAATTCGACAAGGATCTGGAACAGGACGCCCGGCGTCAGGCGGTGGATCAGATCAAGCTGGCCGTGCGCGATTCGGGAATCCTCAAGGATGCCGAGGAACGGGCCCGGACGCAGGTCGCGGGTTTGCTGGTGCAGTCGGGCTTCACCGAGATCGAGATCTCCTTCCGGTGAGGAAGAAGTTCTCCTCTCTGCTGTGAATGCGTCGGGCCGGGTGATTGTCTGGCTTCGGTAACCATTGGAACGGACGCACGACGAGCGCATGGATGATTCTACTTCAGGAACGACCACTGTGAGATCCAGGCTTTTCGCGCTGATGGCGTTGGTGCTCGCCGTTTCGGCGTGGGGCATTCCGGCGCGGTGGCACTGGATCCATCCCGCGGCGCTCACCGCTGCGGGGGAGGGAACCCCGACGCTCGTGCAGGTCGGGGACGCTGCGGCCGAAGCCGGACGTCCCGGCCCCGCCTCGCTGATCGCGGCCGCGGCAGTTCGACTGGGGCTGACCGGTACCAACCAGCTTCTGGCCCGGATCGAGGCGGCCACTGCTTCTCCGGCACAGCGCGCGGTGGGCGGTGGGGACGCACTTCTCAGCCGGGTGCCAGGTCTCAGACTTCCGGAGGTGACCAACGGCTTTGGAACGGCGATGGCCCTGTTCCTGCCTGAGGGGAACCGGACTGCACTGCG
>CAMCFL010000561.1 GCA_945873715.1 Akkermansia muciniphila | reverse complement strand
CTCGACGAAAGCAAGTTCACCGCCTCGTTGCACGAGGCGGAGGCCAGTCAGACGTTGGCGGGGGCCAATTTTGCCCGTGCCAGGCAACTCAGCGTGGAGAAGTTGATCTCCCAGCAGGAATTCGAGCAGGCGGCCGCCACGTTCACCATGAACGAGGCCACGGTTGAACTGCGACGCCGCCAACTCCGCGATGCCCGCATCCTTGCCCCCTTTGCGGGCACCGTCGGCAACCGCCAGGTCAGCGCCGGCCAGGTCATCTCCCGCAACACCCCCCTGACCACCCTCGTCGACCTCGACACCGTCAAGGCCGAGATGAACGTTCCCGAGCGGCACCTGGGCCAGATCCAGGCCGGCCAGAAGATCCGCTTCAAGGTGGACGCCTTCCCAAAGGACGAGTTCGAGGGGGAGGTCTTTTTCGTGGCCCCCCAACTGGACCCCGCCACCCGCACCGCCTTGGTCAAGGCGCGCGTGCCCAATGCCGACGGACGCCTCCGGGCCGGCATGTTCGCCAAGCTGGATCTCGCCGTTCAACTCCGGGACAAGGCCTTGGTCATCCCCGAACCCGCGTTGATGTCCAATGGCGATCAACTCTCCGTGTTCGTCGTCGGGGCACAGACCAACGTCGCCCTCCGGCCGATCCGGGTCGGAATCCGACTCGCCGGCAAGGTCGAGGTCATCTCGGGCCTGACGAACGGCGAACTGATCGTGGTCGAAGGGCAGCAGAAGCTGTTCCCCGGCGCGCCGGTGCGTTTCGGACCCGCCTCGTCGTCCGCTCCGTACCTCGACTGACCCTGCGGTCCATTCCCCTTCCCCGATGTTCCTCAGTCGAATCTCCATCCAGCGCCCGATCCTGGCGACGATGCTCAATCTGTCGCTGGTGTTGTTCGGGATCATCTCGCTCGGGAAGCTCCCCGTGCGCGAGTTGCCTGACATCGACCCGCCGATCGTCTCCGTCACCACCGTCTATCCGGGTGCCAACGCCCAGGTGATCGAGACCGAGGTCACCGAGCGTCTCGAAGAGGCGATCAACAACATCGAAGGGATCCGCACCCTCACTTCCGAGAGCCGGGAACAGGTCTCGACCATCACCATCGAGTTTGACCTCAACCGCCAGATCGACCTCGCCGCCCAGGATGTGCGCGACCGGGTCAGCCGCATCCGCGGTGCGTTGCCCGAAGACATCCTCGAACCGGTGGTCGCCAAGCAGGACGCCGACGCCCAGGCCGTCCTCTGGGTGGCGATGAACAGCGACCAGCATTCGCCGCTCGAACTCAGCACGATTGGCGAACGCGTCGTCAAACCGCGCTTCCAGACCGTCTCCGGCGTCTCCTCGATCATCATCGGCGGCGAGAAACGATTCGCCATGCGGCTCTGGCTCGACTCCGAACGGATGGCCGCCCGGCGCGTCACCGTCCTCGACGTCCAACGCGCCCTCCGACAACAGAACGTCGAACTTCCCTCCGGCCGGATCGAGAACCTCGACCGCGAGATGACCATCCTCACCCGGGGCGAACTCAAGTCCGCCGACGAGTTCAATGAATTGGTGATCCGCGCCGAGGGAACGTCGATCGTCCGGATGCGGGACATTGGCCGGGCAGAGTCCGGCGTGGAGGATTATCGGACCGTTGCCCGGGCGATGGGCAAACCCACCGTCTTCCTGGGTGTCGTCAAACAGTCAAAGGCCAACACCGTCTCCGTCGCCCGCGGCATCAAGGAACAAGTGGAACAACTCCGTTCCCTGGTTCCCGCCGGCATCACCCTTGCCGCGACCTACGACGAATCCATCTACGTCGAGAAGGCCGTCAAAGAGGTCTGGGAAACCCTGCTGATCGCCTTCCTGCTGGTGGTGTTCATCATCTTCGTCTTCCTCCGCAACCTGCGGGCCACCCTCATTCCGGCGGTGGCCATTCCGGTGTCGATCGTCGGCACCTTCGCCATCCTGCACGCCTTCGGTTACTCGGTGAACATCCTCACCATGCTGGCCCTGGTGCTGTCCATCGGCGTGGTCGTCGACGACGCCATCGTCGTGCTGGAGGCCATCCACCGGCACATCGAGGAAGGCCTGACGCCGCTGGCCGCCTCCTACAAGGCGATGGAGGAGATCAGCGTCGCGATCATCGCGATCACACTGTCCCTCGTCGCCGTGTTCCTTCCCCTCGCCTTCCAGTCCGGCCAGACCGGACGTCTCTTCGTCGAGTTTGCCGTCGCCGTCGCCGGTTCCGTCGTGATCTCGGCCATCGTCGCCCTGACGCTTTCACCGGCCATGGCCGCGCGGATCCTGAAGCCGATCCACCGCGAGAAGCACGGGAGGATCTACAACGCCCTCGAACGGGTGTTCAACGGGCTCAGCGATGCCTACGCCCGCATCCTCCGTCCCTGCGTCCGCGTGGCCCATGCGCTGGTCCATCCCATCTCACGCTGGTCCGCACCGCTTCGGGCGGGTGCCGCCGTCCTGCTGGTGACCACCCTGCTCGGCTTGTCCGGCATCCTCGTCTATCCGCTCTTCCAGAAGCTCGAGAAGGACTTCCTGCCCGAGGAAGACAAGGGACGGCTCTTCTGCTTCATGGTGACCCCGAACGGTTCGACCGCCGAGTTCACTGACCGTCAACTCCGCAAGATGGAGGCGTTCGTCCAGGAGGTGCCCGAGATCATCGCCTACGCCGCCATCGTCGCCCCCGGCTTCTCCGGCCCCGGCCAGGCCACTTCCGGCATCCTCTTTGCCACCCTGGCCGACGGTAAACGCCGCTCGATCCAGGAGATCGTCAACGGCCCCGGCGGCCTGCGCTCCAAGTTCATCGGACAGGTCGAAGGCGGCCTTGCCATTCCCAACATTCCCAAGGCGATCGGACGTTCCTTCGGTGCCCCCTTCGAACTGGTCGTCCAGAACCAGGACCTGGAGGGCCTGAACCGCAGCGCCGGAGCCGTCGCCGACCAGTTGCGTCAACTCAAGGACGCCCGTGGATCCAATGTCCTCCAGAACATCCGGGTCTCCTACGAGGTCAACAAACCCGAACTCCGGATCGGCATCGATCGGCAACGTGCTGCCTCCCTCGGCGTCACCATCGAAGAC
>CAMCFL010000560.1 GCA_945873715.1 Akkermansia muciniphila | reverse complement strand
GGATCTGGGCCGCGGGTGAGGCGAGGGAAAGACCACCGGGGGCAGTGTCAGGATGCGCCCCTGTCAACCGCGTTGCCTTGAAAAGGGCTTGCTTGGCCCCTCTCGAATCTCATGGTGGGCACTCACCAAGAAACAACGATGACCTATCTGGGCGAACGTGAGATCGGATTCGATGCGGTCGAGATCGGCTTCCCCTCGATCCTCGGTTGCCGTGCCATTGTCGTGGTCACGGCCGGAGGACTGTTCGGTTACCACCTCAACGGGAACCTGAGCACCCTGAAGAAGAATGCTTTCGTGAACTTCATCACGGGTCACCTGCAGGGAAACGCACCGGCAATGCTTTACGCGGCCTCCGCCGGGGCTGGGCTGGCACAGGATTATCAGGAACTGAGGGACATCGCCGCCGATCTTGTTTATGGCGGACCCATCTATTGGGCCAGTCTTCCCGCTGCCGGATCGGTCTTCGTCCACTTCCAGGACATCAATCATACCACGTGCGCGATCACCTCGCGGGCCTGGGTCGATGCGACGGACAATGTCCCCGGCAACAAAGGGCCCTACGTCGCCGGACTGAATCGCACCATGGCCAACGGAGCCGCCACGACCTCGATGTACACCCACGTGAGTACCGTCGGGTTGAGGGCCGTTTATCCCACGCTGCGGTGACGGCGACCGCCGGCTGCGGCTGATCGACGTCGTCAACACCCCGGTGGATCTGGCCTCACCGTAGAACAGTGGACGTGGCGGACATCTTGGACAGCGTGGACGCCGTAAGACATCGTCTGCGGCATCATGAGTGAGCCAGAGAAACTCATCCCGCCACACGGGGGCTACCGGAAGCTGAAGAGCTTCCAGATCGCCCAACTTGCCTACGATGTGACGGTGCGTTTCTGCGACCGCTACATTCAGAAGCGCAGCCGCACTCACGATCAGAGGGTGCAGGCCGCGCGCTCCGGCGTGCAGAACATTGCGGAAGGCAGCCAGGCCAGCGGCACCTCCAAGAAAATGGAGCTCAAGCTCACCAGCGTGACGCGGGCCAGCCTGGAGGAACTGCGGTTGGACTATGAGGACTTCCTGCGGCACCGGGGCCTCCCGCAGTGGCCGCGCGAGGATGCGCGCCGGGACGAACTCATCGCCGCCCGCCCCGCCACAGCGGAGCACGTCGCGGAGTGGGTGCGGGCCGTCCATGACGGGCCTCCAGTCCGGAATAACCCGGACGAATCAGAAAAGGTCGGCCCCATGTCCACCGGGTCCACCCAGTCCACTGGGTCCACTTACGCTGAAATCTCCGCCAACGGCGCCCTGGCCCTACTCGCTGTGGCGTGCAGCCTCTTGGACCGCCAGATCGCCACCTTGGAGAAGAACTTCGTGGAGGAAGGTGGCTTCACAGAGCGCCTTTATCGGGTGCGCAGCGCCCGCCGCAACTCTGGTCATTGAAGCAGACCGGTCGGGGGCTCAGGCCGGAACAAGGAGGGCCCGCAGGAGGTCGCCTACCTGCACCACCCACGGGCACCGCCTCCTCGCGCCCCAGAACGTCCCCGAAGTAGTCCCGCAGAGACGCGGAGGCGCAGAGATCCGAACCGCTTCCGAACCGGCCGCGCCGCGCTCCCGTTCGGAGTCCCGGTTTGAGCCGGCCTAACGGAAGAAGCCTCCCCGCCGGGAATCCCTTTGCGTGCGCTCTCGCCGCCGTGTTCGTTCATCCGGCTGAAGCCGGGACTCCCAACTCCTCACGCCCCGCCGCGCCGCCGGTGTACCTGGTAGGAGAGCACGGGCACGGCGAGGCGACTGATGAGGAGCGAGGCCACTTCCCCGGCCATCAGCGAGATCGCCAGGCCCTGGAAGATCGGGTCGAAGAGGATCACCGCGGCGCCGAACACCACCGCCATCGCGGTCAGCAGCATCGGACGAAACCGCACGGCACCGGCGTCCACCACGGCATCGGCGAGGGGCAATCCCTCGGACACGCGTTGTTCGATGAAGTCCACGAGGATGATGGAGTTGCGCACGACGATCCCGGCACCGGCCATGAACCCGATCATGGAGGTGGCGGTGAAGAACGCGCCCATGGCTCCGTGCGCCGGCAGGATGCCCACCAGCGAGAAGGGAATGGCCATCATCACCACCAGCGGCGTCAGGAGGGATCGGAACCATCCCACCATCAGCACATAGATCAGGACCAACACGGCGGCGAAGGCCAGCCCCAGATCCCGGAACACTTCCAGGGTGATCTGCCATTCGCCATCCCACTTCAGGGACGGCTGGGCATCCGACTCCGGCATGGACGCATTGAGGATCTTCAACGGTCCCGAGGTCGGCACGCCGGTGATCGTCGCCACATCCAGCTTCGCCAACGCGTCGTTCATCGTCCCGATGGCGTACACCGGGCTCTCGACCACGCCGGCGACGTCGCCGATGACGTACGTCACCGGCATGAGATTCTTGCGATGACGACTGCCATCGACCGTCGCGGTTTCCATGCGGACCAATTCCCGGAGCGGCACCAACGGGGCGCCGCCGGTCGCTCCCGGTTCCGGCAATCCGTTTCCATCGCCGGCCCGAACCCGGAGCGACAACAATTCCTCGGGACGCGCCCGGGTGGAACGTGGGAGTTCGAGCAGGAGATTGACGTCTTCCTTCTCGGCCGGGGCATGGAGGAGATCGATCGATTCGCCGGCGACCGCCAGGCGCAGGGTCTGCGACAGGGTGGCGGCGCTGATGCCGTGGAGCGCGGCCTTTTCCTTGTCGATGACGAAGCGGACCTTGGCCTGCGGTTCCTCGACGTACCAATCCACGTCCACGACGCCGGGTGTCCGACGGAACACTTCCCGGACGGCCGTCGCCAACCCGAGGCGGGCGCGGTCGTCCGGACCGTACACCTCGGCCACCAGCGTCTGGAGCACGGGCGGTCCGGGTGGAACCTCCGCCAGGGCGACGCGGGCCCCGAAGCGTTCAGCGACGGCGGCGACGGCGGGCCGGACGCGCTTCACGATCTCGTGCGACTGGGCCTTGCGATCGTGTTTCGAGCGCAGGTTGATCTGGAGATCGGCCACGCTCGCGCCGTGGCGAAGGAAGTAG
>CAMCFL010000559.1 GCA_945873715.1 Akkermansia muciniphila | reverse complement strand
GGACCGATGCCCCGGTGTCCTTGTCCGCTGCCGGCTTGTACACGGCCAACGTCGGCTCCCACACGTGGCCCAACCGGATCAGTCGACGTCCCGCGATGAGTCCTTCCTCGGGCTTGGTAAGGTCCCGCTCCTTCTCCTTGGCCGCCCCGTCGCCCGGGCCGGGCCCGGTCCAGAGTTTCGAAGTAGGCACCGCCTCCGCCGCGTTCAGGACCAACCCGCCCGCGGCCACCAGGGCCACCAGGCTGACGGTCATCCTATTCAATCGCATGCCTTATCAAACCCGGAAGGAGCGCGAGAAGCGAGCACGGGTTTGGCGTCGAGCCCCCGGGGGGACGAGCTCCGCGAGTCCGTGATCCTCCCCCGTCCGCCTCAGGCAATGGGTTCACATCTGCAAATGAAACATTTGAGCCCCCCGCTTCCCCTCCTCCGCTGCGGTCGGCCAACCGGACGCCGGAGGCGTCCCGGACATTAGCCGGCGGTCGCCCGACCGCCGGTCTGCGGATCCAAGCCCCCATCGACCCCGGCGGGGTCGCGCTGACACCTCATCCGCACCTCTCCCCTGCCGATACCTCAAGGATTCCAATAATACCATTTACAGATCTGACCCCATTGACTCCGCTTCTCCGCTTCCCCGCGGCCATCCCCACCCCAACAACGTTCCGCCCTACAGCCCCAACAACTCCTTCGCCAACCCCGGCACCAGATCTTCCTCCGGTGCGTGGCCCTCGGTGTAGATCACCAGCACCCGACGCCGTCCGTCCGGCAGATGCACCAAGGCGCAGTCGTGACGGGTCTGGCTGGTCCAACCCGCCTTTGACCAGACCTGGGTCCCGGACGGCAGGGCAGACCCGATGAATCCGTGGACCTGATCCTCCGGCGTCGCCGGGGCCGACAGATCCCGCAGCAGCAGCCCCCGCATCTTCGCGCAACGATCCGGGGTCACCACGCGATCCAGGGCGATGTCGGTCATCAGCCGTGCGGTGGCGTCGGTGGTAAGGAGATTGCGCTTGGGTTCAAACGTCCGGATCGCCTGCACCTCCCGTCCGTAGGGACCTTCGCACCACGGCTTCTTGTTGCAGTTGATGCCGGTGTACCCGAGCCCGGTGAAGTAGCGGTTCACGGCGTTCCGCTGTTCCTGCCATGAACGCAAGGCGTCGGGCGCGAGCTCCGGACCGCTGGTGGTGCCGGTCAACACGTCGAGAACATAGTGCGTCGCCTCGTTCGATGAATCCACGATCATGTCGCGCATGGCCCGCTTCAATTCGTCGGCTTCATCCAGACGTCCGTCCTCGATCCAGCGCTGGGCAGCCACCAGATAGAACAGCTTCACCACGCTCGCCGGATAGATCGGCTGATCCCCGCGATGCGTCCCCCATCGGAGCGCCTTGGGGTCGGACACATCCACCAGCGTGACGGCGACCTGCTCCGGTTTGAGTGGACTCTTTCTTGGCAGGGCGCACCAACGCGCCACCGTGTCGCCCACCAGACGATCCATCGTGGCGTCGCGCGTGCCCTCCGCCATGCCTCCCGGACCCGCTGCAAACGCCGCCGTCCCCACCCATGCCCACCACCAGATCCACAGATGCTTCATGATTTGACCTCCGGCACCTCGAGGAACCGGATGACCGTGTCCCCGTGGTTGAGTTGCTTCACATCGTTCCAGAAAGGGGGAATCTCCACCTGATCGCGCTTGGCGTGCCCCAGGATCACCCTCGCCCCCGGCGTCAGCAACGCCGGCAGGTCCGTGTCATCCAGCAAACGCTGCGCCAGTGACGTCGAGCGGCGGCCCACGTTTTTCTCTCCATAAGGCGGATCGGCGATCACCAGGTCGAAGGTCCGACCCGACGCGCGCAACTGCGGCAGCACCGCGAACACATCCTGCACCCGCATCTCCACCCGGGCCCGATCCAGACCGGACGCCTCCAGATTCCTTCGGTAACACCGCGCATGACGCTCGGATCGTTCGACGCTGACCAAACCGACGGCTCCCCGGCTCAACATCTCCAGTCCCAGCGCCCCGGTCCCGGCGAACAGGTCCAGCACCTGGGCGTCGATCGGACGCGCGCCGAGACTGTTGAAGACCGCCAGCTTCACCTTGTCCGGCATCGGCCGGACGTCGAAGCCGTCCGGCACCTCCAACAACCGTCCCTCCGCCAAGCCCCCGATGATCCGCATGTCGGCCACCCTGAATCCCCCTCCAAGAAGCGCCAACAGGATAGTTTCCGGGGGAGACGGGAGACGCAGACGCACGGAGACACGGAGGCATGGAGTCCCGGCTTCAGCTGGTGGGACGATCGATGCGGCGGGAGCGCGCGAATCCGAAGCGGGGCAAGGCGGGGATGCTCACGCGAAGGCGCGAAGCCGCGAAGGAATTGAGGATCGAAGCCCTCGGCCTTCGCGCCCTTCGCGGCTTCGCGTGCGCCCATCCTCTTTGAGCATGCCCCATGTTGCGGCCGGTTCGGCCCTCTGCGTCACTCGGATCGATGAGCTGGTGCTGGATAGATGAGGATGCCTACCCGATGGATGTGATCCAAAAGCGGGCGGTATTGGATGTGAGCCAGCGGTTGGACTTCGAAGCGGTAAGGGAGCGGCAACTCGTCCAACTCGGACGCGATCGCCTCGGCGCGGAGTGGCTCAACGTCGCCTGCAACCACGAGATCCACATCGGAGCGGTCGCTGTGGGTTCCCTTGGCGCGTGAACCGAAGAGCGTGGCGCTCGTCACCTCGGGATGCAGCCGCAGGACAGAACGCACCAGGTCCAGTTCCTCGGGCTTGAGAGGCGGCGTTCTCATTTCATCACCTCCCCTTGCATGAAGCTCTGACCATCACGGACCTGGAGGCTGGAAACTGCCTTACTCCAAAGGCTGCCCATCGGCTCGTGTCGGCGTCAACTCTCCGGGAAGTTCCGCGCAGATTCTCCCGCCGAGACGCAGAGGCGCGGAGGCATGGAGTCCCGGCTTCAGCCGGCGAAACGATTGGCGCGTCGAGCGCGCACGGAGGGGTTACGCTCGCGGCGGATTCGTCCGTCAGGCCGGCTAAAGCCGGGACTCCGAACGAGCGTCGCTCTCCTCGCCACGGGGGGCCTGCG
>CAMCFL010000558.1 GCA_945873715.1 Akkermansia muciniphila | reverse complement strand
GATTGGGCGGTGGGTTTGGCGGAAAGGAAACCCAGGCGGCCACTCCTGCCGCCCTCGCCGCCCTGGCCGCCTCCCGCACCGGCAAGCCCGTCCGGGTCCGCTACTCGCGCGAACAGGACATGGTCATCACCGGGAAGCGCCATCCGTTCCTCGCCCACTTCGAAGTCGGGTTCGATGACACAGGCCGGATCCGTGCAGCCCGGATCGAGCTCTTTGCCGACGCCGGCTGCTCGCTGGATCTGTCCCGCTCGATCGTCGACCGCGCCCTGCTCCATCTCGACAACGCCTACTTCCTTCCCGCCGTCGAATTCGCAGGCACTCCGGTGAAGACCCACACCGTCTCGAACACAGCGTTCCGGGGATTTGGCGGTCCCCAGGGAATGCTGGTGATCGAGGAAATCCTCGATCGCGTCGCCCGTCGCCTCGGATTGCGGCCGGAGCAGGTCCGGGAACGGAACCTCTATCGCGGCTCGGGCGAGACAGCCACGACCCACTACGGGCAGGCCGTGCCGACCGATCGTCTCGCCCGGGTGTGGGAGGAACTCCGAAAGAGCAGCGACTTCGATGATCGCCGGAACGCGCTGGAGCACTGGAACCGGGAACATCTCCACAAGAAGCGCGGCATCGCGATCACCCCGGTGAAGTTCGGCATCGCCTTCACCCAGACCTTTCTCAACCAGGCCGGGGCCCTGGTGCTCATCCATCGCGACGGCACGGTCGAGGTCAACCACGGCGGCACCGAGATGGGCCAGGGACTGACCGCCAACATCGCCCGGATCGCGGCGACCGCACTCGACCTCCCGGCGGATCGGATCCGGGTCATGCCCACCCGCACCGACAAGGTCCCGAATGCTTCCGCAACCGCGGCCTCGTGCAGCACCGACCTCAACGGCATGGCCGTGCAACAGGCCTGCGCCATTCTGGCCGATCGACTGGCTCCCTACCGGATCGAGGGTCGCACGTTCGCCGAGGCGATGGACGAAGCGTGGCGCGCGCGCGTCAGCCTCTCTTCCCTCGGCCATTACCAGACTCCCGGGCTGTCGATGGACTGGAGCGCGGGTCGCGGGAATCCGTTCCACTACTTCGCCGTGGGCGCGGCCGTCAGCGAGGTGGAGATCGACGGTCGGACCGGCATGACCCGCGTGCTCCGGGTGGACGTCCTCCACGATGTGGGCAACGCCATCCATCCCGAGATCTGCCGCGGCCAGGTCGAAGGCGGATTCGTCCAGGGAATGGGTTGGCTGACCACCGAAGAGCTCGTGTGGGACGCGAACGGCCAACTGCTGACCCGATCGCCCGACACCTACAAGATTCCGACCTACGCCGATGTGCCGCGGGATTTCCGCGTTGATCTCCTCTCGAATGCCGCTCAACCCGGCACGATCCACGGATCAAAGGCGGTGGGCGAACCGCCCTTCATGCTGGCGATCTCTGTCCGCGAGGCGATCCGGGATGCCGTCGCCGCCTTCGGCGGGGTAAATCCTGAGTTGGTTGTCCCGGATGTAGGCCCGCTGCCCTCAGCGGGCGTTTCCTCACCGCCGCCTGAGGGCAGGCGGCCTCCATCCAGGACAGACTCCCGAGGCACCCCCTTCGGCGGATCCGGCGAGATCGCCCTGGCATCCCCGGCCACGGCGGAGGCCATCCTCCGCGCGATCCCCGTCCCCCTGAGATCCCATCCCCATGCTTGAATCGCTCTCTGCCCGAATCCGGAAGCAGCTTCCCCGCAAGTCGGTCGCCTACGCCCGTGCCCGAAGCCTCTTTTCGCGGCATCCGCTGCCCCCGGGGGAACTGGTTCCGCTGGATGAACTGGAGAAATCCGACCGCTGCTACCTGCTCCATCGTGGCCAGGAAGTCGGCCCGATCTTCAAGGCGCTCTGCTGGGGTGATTTGTGGGTGTGCATCCAGGGGATCCAACGCTGCCGACGATTCCTCAAGGAACACGGCGACCACCTGCAGCCGACCACCATCTCGGTCAGCTCGCTCTTTCCCAAGGGATTCATCCGGCAGATGTCGGGCGACGTGCATCGGCAGTATCGACAGGCGCTGGCTCGCGCAATCCGTCCCGCCGACCTGACCGGGATGGAGGGGGAATTGTCGGAGTTCATCCGACGGGAACTGGCCGCCTACGCCACAGCCCAGGGTGCCGCGGCACCCACAGCGGACGCCTACATCGCCACGCTCAACAAGATTGGGAGCGCCCTCTTGATCCGCGCGTTCTACGGAGTTTCACCCGGGTCGGAAGCCTTCGATCGAATCCTCGCCGGGTACCGGAATCTCGGGCCGTTCGGCCTCGTCTGGAACATCGGCGACCGCCAGCGCGAAGCGTTCAGCGAGATCCGGGAACTGCTGTTGACCCATCTCGTCCGGGATCCCAGCCGGCGTCCACCGGGCGCACGGGAGAGCATCCTCGGTCGTCTGGTAGACGAAGGACCCGTGGACGACACGATGCTGGGCAACCTGATCTACATGGTGGAGATGGGACGCTACGACACCTACTCGCTCTTCCGCTGGCTCACCAAGTATGTCGGAGACCATCCCGCCATGGCGGAACGCCTCGCCCGTGAGACCGTCACGGACCCGGGTATCGGCGGCTCGTTCGCCGAGGCCTTCGTGCTGGAGACCCTGCGCACCGACAAGTCGGAACGCCTGATCCGCAAGGTGCTCGACGATGTCGTTTTTGAGGGGTACCTCATTCCCCGCCACGCCACCGTGCGACTCTGCCTCTGGGAGGCCCACAAGGATCCCGACGTGTTCGCCCACCCATTCCAGTTCGATCCCGAGCACTTCCTCCCCTCCAGCCCGGGCAACGACGAGTTCGCGCCCTTTGGCCTCGACCAACACGTGTGTCCGCTCGGCGACATGGCGATCCGGATGAGTATCCTTTTCCTGCGGGCGCTGACGACCCGGCATCGGGTCGTTCCCGCCGCCGACGGCCTGCCGGTTCTCGGGCCTTACCACTGGGAACCCGCGAGCCGGTTCGCGGTCCGACTCGAACCGCGGACGCCGTCCGCCACCGTCCGCTGACCTGGACCGCAGGAGTGGAAAGGAGAACCCAATGGCATCCACGGATCCACACATCAACACGGCAA
>CAMCFL010000557.1 GCA_945873715.1 Akkermansia muciniphila | reverse complement strand
CAACGGGGCCGAGATCGCCCTGAATGCGAATCAGTCGATCGGCGGTGGCACCGGCAGCAATGCCCTCGGAAACAACATCAGCGGGATCAACGGCTGGCTGAACGGAGACCTGGATGAAGTCCGGATCTATGAACGCATCGTCCGGTCGGAAGACGCCGTCGCGTTGGCAGCCCGCGAGCCCGGATGTCCGATCGAGATCCTCCAGCAACCGTTGAGCCTCGCGGTGAATCTGGAGGTCACGGCCAACTTCAGCGTCAGCGCCATCGGCGGGCAGCCGATCACCTATCAATGGTTCCGCAACGGCAACGCCATCGAGGGTGCCACGGCAAGCGCTTACACCACGGTCGCCACGCTGGATGCCGGCGGCACTTATCAGGTTGAGGTGACCAATGCCGACGGCACGGTCCAAAGCGAGGATGCCGTCCTGACGGTCATCATCCCCCAACCGGCCGGCATCGCCAACGTCAGCCTGGGGATCCCCAATTTCATTTCCGGGGCATCCTTCCTGAATGCGAACTACGGCTGGGTCGGCTTCCGCGGATTCGGGGGTGGCGGCGGTGGAGTGTGCATCACCGCCAACGGCGGCCAGAGCTGGACCGTCTCCAATGTCGGCGTCCCCAATGACATCAACGCCCTGCAGTTGGTCGGCAGCGTGGGTTACATCGCCGGATCCTCCGGACTGCTCTGCATCTCGACCAACGGCGGCACCAGTTGGAACACCTTTGCCACCGGAACCACGGCCAATTTCTACGGGCTGAGCCTCCTCAATTCGACCTACGGCTTCGCCGTCGGATCCGGCGGGACCGTCTGCGTGTACAACGGCCGCGGCTGGGTGCCGAGCTTCACCGGTGTCACGACCGATTTCTACGGGACGGCCTTTGGCGGCGATGTGCCCTGGGCAGTCGGTGCCGGCGGAACGATTTGCCGCTACGTCGGAGGTTCGTGGCAGCCCTTCAACACCGGCTCGTTCGCCAACTTCTACGGCGTCAGTTTCCTCAACGCGAACTTCGGCTACGCCGTGGGATCCGGCGGAACCATCTGCCGCTGGAACGGCACGTCGTGGGTCGCCCTGAACAGCGGCACCTCCGGAACGTTCCGCAGCGTCGCCATCGTCGATGCCAACCTCGCCTATGTCTCCGGCGACAACGGCCTGCTTTGCATCACCCGCGACGGCGGCAACACCTGGGAACCGTTGACCTCGGGCGGCACCACTTCCTTCGGAGCCCTGACTCTCGCCGGCGGTCGGGCCTTCCTCTTCGGCGGCAGCGGAACCGGGTTCAACTTCACCGTCCCCACCCAGGTCCTCAACCAACCGCCCACCATCCGGATCACGTCCCCCACCAACTCCCAGCAGTTCTACGCCTGCTTCCGGATCGGGGTCGCCGCCATCGCCAACGATCCCGACGGCTCGATCACCAACGTCACCTTCTACCGCGGCCAGTTCAAGATGGCCGAAATCTCCACCCCCCCTCGCCCCGGTCAGCCGTATCGGACGTCCTTCTACACCGATACCTTCGGCACCTACGTCCTGCGCGCGGTGGCAACGGACAATCGCGGGTCGGTGACCATCTCCGATCCGATCACCATCGAGGTCGTGCCCCCGCCCATCGACACCGCCGTCGCCGAGGCCTACACCGACGACGACGGCTGCATCGTCTGCTTCATGGGTCGGACGGGGAGCAACTACGTCTTCCAGGCCACCGCTGACCTCAACCCGCCGATCACCTGGGTCAACGTCTCGACCAACACGGTCCCGGAACCCCTGCTCCGGGTGAATGACGCCGACGCCATCAACTTCCCCTATCGGTTCTACCGCTTCGTGCCGTTGCCCTAGGCATCCGCAAATCAAGTGCCCCTTCCGGGAGCGCGGGCGGCACATCTTGAGTTTGTTCTCAAGGATGTAGGCCCGCTGCCCCCAGCGGGCGGGTCCTCATCGCCGCCTGAGCGCAGCCGATCGTCCTCGCCCGCCCCGGACGAGCTTCTCCGGAGGGATGAGTTCTACGAGTCCGCATACCCCACTCCGGGAAGCTCTCCGGCCAGACCGCGTCAGAGGGCGGTGCGCGACGAATTTTTGCCCAAGGCTCCACTCGCCTGCACCCGCCCCCGTCGCCAGCCTTGGACTCCATGCAAGACGACATCCGCACCGCCCTGGTCCATCTCGCCCTTCACGCCGCACTGGCCGACGGCGTCGCTTCCCCGGCCGAACGCGCCGCTCTGGAACATCTCCGTCAGACGAGTTGCCCCAGCCTGCCCTCCCTCGACGAGATTCTTGCCCGGCTCCAGAGCCGTCGCGTGTCCGTCCCCGAGTTGGTCGCGCCGTTCACCGATGCCGAATCCCGTCAGGAAGCCTGGGCCTCATGCGTCGCCGTCTGCGAGGCCGACGGCCTGCCCACCCCCGCCGAGCGCTGGTTCCTCGATGAAGTCCGGACCGCCCTCCGCTTGGATCCCGCGCCCGCCGACGCCATCGAAAGCTCCGCCGCGGCGGTCGCAGCCACGCTTCCAACCCACTCCAGCTCGTTTGCCCCGGGGATCCCGGCCGTCGCTCCCGCCATCCCCCTGTTGACTCCCGACGCCAACGCCCTGGAGAAGACCATCCTGAACCACGCCCTCCTGGCCGGCGGCCTCGAACTCCTTCCCGAGACCCTGGCCACCATGTCGATCCTCTCCGTCCAGATGCGCCTGGTGTATCAGGTGGGCAAGGCTCACGGCATCAGTCTGGACCGGGGACACGTCATGGAACTCCTCGGCGTGGTCGGCGTCGGCGTCGCGTCCCAGGTGGTGGAACAGTTCGCCAGCCGCTGGCTCAGCGGTATCGCAGGGCGCTTCCTCGGCGGAATCGGCCGTTCGGTCATCTCCCAGGCCACCAGCTCCGGGATGTCCTTCGCCACCACCTACGCCCTCGGACATCTTTCGCGGCAGTACTACGCCGGAGGCCGACGCCTCGGCGCGATCGAACTCCGCAGCCTCTACAACAACCTCATCGGCGAAGGCCAGCGGCTCCAGCAGCAGTATCTCCCGCAGATCCGCCAGAAGAGCGATCTGCTCCGCGGCGCCAATCTCGCCCAGGTCATCCAGAGTCTCTGATCGGCC
>CAMCFL010000556.1 GCA_945873715.1 Akkermansia muciniphila | reverse complement strand
GGCGATCTGCAGGCGGCTTTGACCGCCCTGCTGCAATCCAGTCGTCCCGGCCTGCCGGGGGCCGTGATCCCGTTGGTGGCACGGTGGGACAAGAACGGGGCCATGAGCGATGCGCTCAAGCCGGTGGTAGGCCAGTTGCGGGCGCGCCTTGGCGACAGTTCGATTGCCGACGACCAGCGCGGTCAGGTCGCCATCAATCTTCTCGGTGTCCGGCGTCTCGACGCGGGAATCCTTCCGGCGGTGGGAGCGCTTCTGGGAGGGAATTCCTCGATCGGATTGCAACGTCGATTGATCGACGCCCTCGGCGCCACCCCGGAACCGGCGGTGGGTGAACAACTGGTTTCAGCATTCTCGCGGGTGCCGGGGGAGCTGCAGGAACCGGTCTTCGGAGCCGTCGTGAAGCGGGGCGACTGGTCCCTCCTTCTCCTGCAGGCGCTCGCTGACAAGAAGGTCAGCCTTCCTCAGGTCGGCCCCGCCTTCCAGCACCTCCTCCGCACGCACGCCGACAAGGCGGTGGCGGCCAGGGCAGGTGAAGTGATCGACGCCCTCAAGGGACCGGAGCAGAAGGAGAAGGAAGCGTTGATCGTCCGGTTCAAGCCCGAGGTCGAGAAAGCCGGCAACCTGGAGAACGGCAAGAAGCTCTACCTCGCCAATTGCGCCGGTTGCCACGTCTACAAGACCGACGGTCGGAACCTGGCTCCCAACCTGACCGGCATGGGCGCCCACGGCCCGGCCGATCTGCTGGTCCACATCATCGACCCGAATCGCCTGGTCGAACCCAACTTCGTCGCCGTCTCGATCGAGACCAAGGACGACCTCACCTACAACGGCGTGGTCGAACGAGAGAACAACGCCGAGGTCCTCCTCCGCGATGCCACCGGCGACAACACCATCCGCAAGGACAACATCAAGTCGCGCACGAACACCGGTCGCTCGCTGATGCCCGAGGGCTTCGAGCAGTTGGGTGCGGACGGACTGCGCGATCTGCTCTGGTACATCTGTGCCGACGAAAGCCGGTTCCGCATCCTGGACCTGACCGGCGTGTTCACCGCCAACAACACCCGCGGCGTCTATGCCAGCGAGGAATCGAAGGATGAGAGCGTCCGGTTCCGTCGTCACGGAACGATCAAGGTGGGTGATGTTCCCTTTGACGTGCTCAGCACGAAGAAGACGCCCACCGGAAACAATCTCCTCATCCTGAAGGGGACCGAGGGCATCGCCCGCAACTATCCCCAGAAGGTCGAGGTCAAGGTGGGCATGGCCATCGGACGCCTGCACTTCCTCGGCGGCATCGGTGGCTGGGCCTATCCCTACGGCGGCGAGAGCGGCAAGGGGACGCCAGTGACCAAGGTGACCGTCCATTTCGCCGGGGGTGCCACCGAGGAGATCGTCATCCGCAACGGGATTGAAGTGGCGGATTACATCGGTCGTTTCGACGTCCCGGGCTCGAAGGAAGTTCCGGATCTCGGTGCGGGCGGCAAGCAGGTGCGTGCCTTCACCAAGGTCGTGAAGGGCAAGGGCGTGGTCGAGAAGTTGACCCTGGAAAGCTACAACAACCTTGTTGCCGCCACTTACGTCGGGATCACCGTCGAGATTCCCGGCGATGAAGGGGCTTCGCTCTCTCCGACCTCGGCTGCGGCACCGGTGGCGCGGCCTGCGACCCCGGTCTTCCAGTGGGGTGCCGGACTCAAGACGCTGGTGGTCGGTGGCGGTTCTTCCCACGACTTCCAACGGTTCTTCAACCTGGCCGATCTCGCGACCCTCAAGGCGAGCGGCAAGACCTCGGCCAATTACACCGAGACGACCGGTGGCCTGGCTCCGGTCATCGAGGCCGTGGACGTCCTCTACCTGAGCAACAACAAGCCATTCACCGACGAGGCCACCCGGGCCGCCGTCCTCAACCACGCCCGGTCCGGCAAGGGCCTGCTCCTGGTCCATCCGTCGCTCTGGTACAACTGGGAACGGGATTGGCCCGAGTACAATCGGGAGTTGTGCGGCGGCGGTTCGCGCGGGCACGACTCCTACGGGGAGTTCGAGGTGACCGTGACCGACCCCACCCACCCGCTGATGAAGGGGGTGCCGGCGAAGTTCACCGTGAAGGATGAGCTCTATTGGTTCGAACCCGATGCCAAGGGCTCGGAAATCCAGGTGCTGGCGACGGCTTTCTCCAAGGCCAAGAACAAGACCTATCCCATGGTCTTCGTCGTGAAGCATCCCAAGACCCGGGTCGCTGCCATCACCCTCGGTCATGACGGCGTGGCCCACAGCCATCCCGCCTATCAGGCCATGCTCGTCAATGCCGTCGAGTGGACGGCCGAGAAGTAGAAGAACGGAATTGCACGTCCTTTGGATGGGCCTCGTCTGGGGTGCATCTTGAGTTTGCTGTCACCGTTGTAGGCCCGCTGCCCTCAGCGGGAGGTTCTTCATCGCCGCCTCAGGGCAGGCGGCCTACATCCATGACAAACTCAAGAGGCACCCGACTCGCTCAGTTCGCCTCAGGGGCCTTGAGGTTCCCCAAGGAATGGGTAGTCTGCGGCACCATGAAGTTCGAGTTCGCCGCCATCATCGAGGCAGCCCCTGAAGGGGGCTACTGGGCGGTCTGCCCGGAGGTCCCGGGTGCGAATGGCCAGGGAGACACGATCGACGAAGCTCGGCTCAGCCTCCGTGACGCCATCCAGTTGGTCTTCGAGGACCGTTTGGAGGACATGCGCCGCGGCCTGCCCGAAGATGCAATTCAGACCGTGGTCGCGTCGTCGTGAAGCGCCGGGATCAGGAGCGCAGGGTTCGATATGCGGGATGCTACCAGAAAAGGGAGGGATCAGCCCACTCTCTCTGGATCAATCCCCGCACCGGCGTCGTTGAGGCCGTGCCGCGCCACGTCGAGGTGAAGGAACCGCTCGCCAGGAAGATCCTGAAATCACTCGGGGCTGAATAGCTGAACCCGGCCGGGGCAGGACCCGACAAAGTCAGAGTCTCCTGACGTCGTCTCCTACCCGTAGGCGACGAGGTAACGAGGCTCACTTCAATCGGGCTGGGACCGTGCGCGGGCTTGGGTACGTCCGGATGGAAGTCAGAGTCTCCTGACGTCGACG
>CAMCFL010000555.1 GCA_945873715.1 Akkermansia muciniphila | reverse complement strand
GATGTGGCCCCGATAGCGGCAATTGGTCGCGGGGTCATTGTCCCCCATGGCGCAGGCAATGAGGGCGAGCGCAGGAGGTAGAGGGTCGGTGGTCATCGGAACAACCCCTTTCGACGTGCCGGCTTTTGCTGCGCCGCCTTGGCGGCAGCAGGGGCGCTTTCTTCTCTTTCTTCTACTGTCTGCATTTGATTCCGGACTCGGTTGCGGAACGCTCCGCATTCAGTGCCGATCGTTCGGCAACCATTGCCGGACGGGGAAAGGAGGGTGAACCGGCTTGGAACCTTGAGTTCCGGGGTGTGCATTTTGATGACTCCAAGCCCGTCGAGGTCTTGCAGTCGTTTGCCAACTGTCCGGACGCCCAGACCAGCCTTGGCGGCAATGTGCGCTTGGGTTGTTGTGAACTCTTGCTTGGCCTCGTCCGATGCGATCTCGCACAACGCGACATAGACGCCCAGCGCGGACGCGGAGTCCTCCAATCGTTCACGGATGCGACGCATGATCGCCTTGTCGCACCAGAGGAAGGCGACGCTCACGTTCCCCATAACTCCTCCCGGATATACCCCTTTACCTCTTCGTGATTGGCGACAGCATACCGATCCATGACCCGGCGGATGTCGCGTTGAACGCTCTCCTTGAGCGTCGGCTTAGGCTTCTCGGCTTTCAGGGGCTTGACCGCGTCGGTGAGCTTCTTAGCTCCAGCCTTGACCAACTCCAGGTCTTCCTTCGGCGCGGTGCCTGCCTCCACAGCCTTGATCAGCTTCACCACTTGTGCGGCCTTGTGGTGCGACACCCCGGTTGCGGCAGCGACCTTGCCCACGGTGCTGCGGGCGTTCTTCTCGGCGGTGTTATCAGGCGGATATGAAATCGTATCCGCCTGAGCTTTCGGAACTCCTCCCGCGTTTCCGGTTTTCCCCTTCTTGAACTGCGCCTTCTCCTTGCGCTTCTTTGCGTCCTGCTTCTCCTGCCACATGCGGTACGAGCCCCCGATAGCGGCGCGCTGGTCTTCCGTCAGGCTTCGGCGTGCGATGTTCTTCGCTAAAATCCACTCGGCGACTGTTGTTTGTGGGCATTCGTCTGGGTCCCCCACATCCCACTGATTGTTGCACTGGACGACGACCTTAGACCATTCAACGGTGTGGAATGGTCGGCCTAGTTGATAGCACGCCCTCAGTCGATTGCGGCCGTCCACCAGCAAGCCCTCATGGACTACGATTGGTTCTTGGAGCCCGATGCGGCAGATGGAATCTAGCAAGTCCTGCTGCTGCTGGCCGGTCACCATTGGGAAGAGGCTGGCGACCGGATGCACGCTGAAGTCGCCAATGCGCTCTGTGGATTCTAGGGCCTCAGTGGCGGCGTGGATTGGTTGGGTAGGATTCACTTGGAACCTCCTTCCGAAGGCCTGGCGACCCATTTCTGCTCCACCGATGCGGGTCCGCGGGTCAGGTCTCGGCGGGCGAATCCGTAGTGCCGGCGAAGGATGCGTCCGATGACGTCCATCGGCATCTTTGAGGCGAGTCCGCGGGTGGATCCTGAAACCCTGCGCTGGGGGCGGGTGGAGCTCATCGTTCCACCTCCCCCCATCCAGCCATGCCAGCGCGACTACGCAGGAGTTTCTCGACCTGCGAGGCGTGATACCAGACCACCCCACCACCGCGGCGAGCAGCCGGGTTTGCCTTGAGCGTGGAGAGGTTGGCGCGTTTGAACCAAGCGATCAGTGCCCGTCGAGACGGGACTGGTGCGAGGTATTGCGGAAGGAGTGTCTCCCGCAGTTGGTCGATCGTTGCTAACCGTGCCCGGAGTTCCGGGGCGTTGTTCGTTATTCCCATGCCCCGTGAGTCTGGGGGCAGGCGAATGGATTAAAATGGGCCCCTGAGAGGCTATCAGCCCGATTTCTGAGGACGGCCCGGTTTGCCTTTAATCTTGTGGAATCGCGTGAACAGTTTTCGAGCTAGCCGATCATCTGTCTTCGCGCCGGTGAACGTGTACCAAATGTCCCGGTCCTGCTTTGATATATCGGCGAGAACCTCGGGGATGCTGCGGCCTTCGATCTCCTCTTCGAGGGGGACCCAAAGAGACAGGATTGCAAACGCTCCTTCATCCGCAGGTCGTGGATATGTCGCGCCACCGTACATTGCGTCGGGCCTGAGTGGGCGGGTGGTTAGGAGGTTGTTCAGCTGCTTGAGTTTTTCCGGAAGGGCTCTTTCTCGCTTGGCTATGGGGTCACTTGTTAGCCAATCGCACAGATACTCCATCGCTTTGGCGGCGAGGGGTTGAGCTTCCTTCTGAGTTTTCGCCGCGTGGATGCGCTTCGGGATGTTCTCTAGGTCTGCGCTGGGTTTGCGGTCTGGCGTGGTCTTGTCCTGATGCTTCTTGTATTCGATCAGGGCCGCGATTGCCAATGCCGCCTGTTTAGTCTCTTCGTCAAATCTACCCTCAAGAGCCATATACATGGCCTCCTCTACGTCTCCAGCATTGCAGAGTTCCTTGTGCGTGTAGCAGTGCGCCTTTTTCCCTCCACTGGGCGGTCGCTTCTCCGCTTTCTTCGTCGGCTTCTTGTTCACTTGGCACCCCCGGTCACCGGACGGAGGGCGAAGAACTGCGCCGTCTCTTTCTTGGTCACCCGGCCCAGATAGTGCCGGCGGATCATGGCCTCAGAGTTTCCGGCGATGATCGCTACTTCGGCGAAGGAGTCGCGGAGTCGAACCAGATGACTGATTCCCGTATGCCGGAGCACGTCCTGCGTCCACTTCTTGATTCCCGCGGCTTGGACGATGGTCCGGAACCGGCGACGGGAGAACCCAAGGGGCGAGCTCTGGAAGGACTCCAGCCATGCGGCGAGGGTGGCGTTGACCGGCAGGACCCGCGCCTTGCCGGTCTTGGTCTGCGCCCCCTCCAGCCGGATCTCGCGGTCTTTGAAGTTGAGTTGCGAGGATTGCAGGCGCTCGGCTTCGGACGGCCGGAGGCACCCGAAGAGTTGCAGGGCGAACCATGGCAGCATCTCGGGCCCGTGGATCTCCGCGGCGCGCAGCAGGGCCTCCACCTCGGGAACGGTCAGGATGGCCGGTGGCGGGGTCTCCTCGTTCTTCCTACGGG
>CAMCFL010000554.1 GCA_945873715.1 Akkermansia muciniphila | reverse complement strand
GGCGGTGGCCTTGCGGGCGAGGGCTTGCCGCCACGCCCATTCGATCCGCGCACGCGAATCGGTGGGCGCCTCCCGGAGGATGCGGCTGGCGAAGGCCCGGGCCGCCTCGACATAGGACGGATCGTTGAGCAGGACGAGGGCCTGCTGGGGGATGTTGGAGCGGGAACGTTCAGCGGCGCATTCCTCCCGCGTGGGTGCGTCGAAGGCCAGCATGCTCGGGTGGGCGTAGGAACGTTGCCACCAGGTGTAGAGTCCGCGGCGATACTGATTCGCACCGGCACTTGCATCGTAACCGCGCTGGGGGAAGTTCAGGTTTTCCCAGTAGCCCTCCGGTTGATAGGGGCGGGCACTCGGACCTCCAACGGTCGGCACCAGCAGGCCCGAGAGCGCGAGGGCATTGTCGCGCACGAACTCCGCCTCGAGCCGCCAGCGGCTCTGGCGGGCAAGGTCCCGGTTCTCGGGATCGCGGGTGAGCTCGTCGCGGGACGCTGTCGAGACCTGACGGTAGGTGCGGCTCAGGACCAGGGTCCGGACCATGTGGCGCATGTCCCAACCCGAATCGCGGAACTCGCAGGCCAGCCAGTCGAGCAGCGGTTGGTGGACCGGCGTCTCACCCTGGGCTCCGAGGTCGTCGAGCACCCTGGAAAGTCCCAACCCGAAGAATTGCTTCCAGAGCCGGTTCATGACCGTGCGGGTCGTCAGCGGGTTTTCGGGTGCCACGATCCAGTCGGCCAGATCCAGCCGGTTCAGGCGGCGCTCGGGCCTGGGATGATTCGCCGCGAGGGTGACGGGCAGCGCCGGTTCCATGACCTCCCCGGTCTCGATCATCCAGTTGCCCCGCGGCAATACCCGGACGGTCCGCGGTTCGCCACGCTCGGTGACGATGCACCGGGGCAGGGCTGCCTCATACTCGGTGAGGGATTTGCGGGCGTCTTCCAGCAGCGTCCGGAGGTCGGCGAGTTCCGGGGTCTGCTTCTTGAACTCCGTGAACAACCGATCGCGTTGCTCGGGCTTCCGGTCGGCAGGAGGGACACGAAGGATCTCGGCGAGGGCGGCGGGCGGCGGCAGCGCCGCGGGGGAACGGACCGCAGCGGGATCAACGGAAGCCGACAGCCGGAAACGACCGAGCGTGTGGTTGCCGTTGCCATGCCGCTGCTGCAGTTCGACGACCAGGGTGTCTCCCGTCTCCAGACGCATCGGCGCGGCCAGTTCGAGCAGCAATTGGTGCGGCTGTCCGACGTGCGGCAGGATCGCCCATCCCGGCGAAGGTCCCTTGACGTCGGCATCGATGGCCGATGCCGCCGTCCAGGCCTGGTACGGGTTGTTCTCCGCATGACTGGTCTGTTCATGGCTGGCTCGCGCCAGCCGGAAGGCCGCCGGCCGGGCCGTGGTGCCGTCGCGTTCGACTCGGGCCGTGATCTCGTTCAGCACGAAGTTGCCGTTGCCAGCACGGCCCGGTCCCTTGGAAGGAAGCGAATCGTCCGGGAGCACTTCCAGTCGGAGCGCCACGATGGACGAGGGCGCATTGGTGAACCGGACGGTGTAGGTATCCAGTTCCGGGCTCTTGCCCGAGGCGAGCACCGAACGGTCGTCGCGGATCTTCAGGGTGGCGCCCCCCGAGGATTCCATCGTCGCCGGCACCAGTCGGGTCCATCGGTCGTCGGCCTGGGTCGCCAGCGTGAGTCCACTTTCCCAGGCGTCGTAGGCGGGACGCAGTTCCGGGTGGGGTCCCTCAAAGTTCGATTGCAGCCCTTTCGCCACTTCCTGACGCCGATGATGCTCCCGCGCCTGTTCCGGGTTCGGCACGAAGATTCCGTCCTCGCGTCGGCCGATGATCGCTTCCTTCACATCGGCGAAGAAGGCGCCCATCGCGTAGAAATCCCGGGTGCTGATCGGATCGAACTTGTGATCGTGACACTGGGCACAGCCGATGGTCTGTCCCATCCAGACCGCACCGACGGCACGCACGCGATCGGTAAGATAGCGGGACTCATAGTCCTTGGCCTGGGCACCGCCCTCCTCGGTGGTCAGCAGGAGTCGGTTGAAGGCGGAGCCAACCTTCTGTTCCAGGCCGCCGCCGGGAATCAGATCTCCGGCCAGTTGTTCGCGGGTGAAGACGTCGAAGGGCTTGTTCCGATTGAAGGACTGGATGACGTAATCCCGGTACGGCCAGATGTTCCGCGGATTGTCGGAGTGATATCCGCTGGTGTCGGCGAACCGGACGACATCCAGCCAGGCGATCGCCATGCGTTCCCCGTAATGGGGCGAGGACAGCAGGCGATCCACCAGGCGTTCGTAGGCGTCGGGTGAAGAGTCGTTCTCGAAGGCTTCGACGTCCTCGGGGCGGGCCGGAATTCCCAGCAGATCGAGGTGCAATCGTCGGGCCAGGGTCCGCCGGTCGGCTTGCGCCGCGGGCTTGATCCCGACTGCGGTGAGACGTTGGTCCACCAGATGATCAATCGCTCCGGGGCCGGCCGGAGCCGGGGGACGGACCGGCGGTTGATAAGCCCAGTGTCCCTGGTACTCCGCGCCTTCAGCGATCCAGCGGGTCAGCAGTTCGCGCTGCAAAGGGGTCAGGGTCTTGTGCGATTCCGGCGGCGGCATGAGGTCGTCCGGATCCTGGGTCGCAAGGCGACGCACCAGCTCGCTCTCGGAAGCCTTGCCGGGGAGGATGGCGGCCTTGCCCGATTTGGCGGGAGCCAGCGCCGCGGCCCGAAGATCGAGGCGGAGCCCGCCCTTCATCTTCTGGGTGTCCGGTCCGTGACAGGCAAAGCAGTTGTCTGAAAGGATCGGTCGGATGTCGTGGTTGAAGTCGATCTTCGCCGCGGCCAAGGAGGTCGGCAGCGGAAGGAGGGCGAGCGCCGCTGCAAAAGCAGGGCCGACAAGGCGGAACTGGAGGGCGTTTCTCATCTCGGACGGGATCTCCCCAAACGATGCCGTAGACAGAGGGGGAATCCAGCGGCGAATTGGGGCACGCAGAAGGGGCAGGTGGCAGGGTTTCCAGAGTCCAGTTCCCAGATCGCAGGCAACTGGCAAGTGGCCACTGGCAACTCGTCCGTCGGAAAACCCCCCTTGCACGGGCGTCCCCCGGAGTGGC
>CAMCFL010000553.1 GCA_945873715.1 Akkermansia muciniphila | reverse complement strand
AGGGTGCATCTTGAGTTGGTTGTTGCTGTAGGCCGCCTGTCCTCAGGCGGCGATGAAGAACCGCCCGCTGAGGGCAGCGGGCCTACAACTACGGCATCTGAACCTGTGGTGCGGACCAGCGCACTTCGCCCCGGCCTGGCCACCGCCCTCAGCGGATCCTCCGCAGCCGGATCCCGATTTCCCCATCGACCCCGATCCGCTGCCGGACTACGAGCACCTGATCACCGATTGATCGGGTTCCACCGATCCGGAAGGGCACAGCCGTACCCGAAAACGGCGCGAAAACACTCAGAAAACGCGGTCGAGTTACTCCTCTCCGGTTCGCGACCTCCCCACGCCTCTGCCCTCGGATTTCTCGGTCTTCTCCGTCTTAGGAAAAGCCCTTGACTCCGCCAATTCGAAGCAGAATCTGGAAGCAATCACCACCGCAAAAGACCAAATCTCCCTCTTCCCAGAAGCTTAAAAGCAAATTCCTATCAGTCTCAGTTCGCGGGCTGCAATATGAATGCCAACTACAGGATCGAGTCCGACAATCCCAAGCCCAACCATTCGCCGCGGTCTGGCTTCACCTTGATCGAACTCCTAGTGGTGATCGCGATCATCGCCATTTTGGCGTCTATGCTGCTCCCGGCGCTCGCCGCTTCAAAACGCAAGGCGCAGCGGGTTGGTTGCGCCAACAACGTCCGGCAACTGCACTTGGCCAATGCGCTTTACATGGATGATCATCAGGACCGATTCCCAACCCATGCAGATGGAACCGTTTTTTCATACAATGCCTGGGCGGGCAAGCGGGGCACGGAGTACCAAGCAGAATATCGATTCATCAACAGTTACGTCGCGGTTGCTGGAAAAGTTAAGACGAACAATAACGAAGGGGTCTTCCGGGTTTTTCGGTGTCCAGCCGACAAGGGAGCCACACCCGGGCGTTGGACGGGTACCCGGAAGCCGACGTTGTTTGACACGTTTGGATGCAGCTATTTCTATAATGCGGGTGGGAACAGCAACGCCGAACGGGGATTGCATGGGAAAAAATCCAGCCAGATCAACGCGCCAAGTTCTGTGGTGCTGGCTAATTGTTATCCATTCAGCTGTTGGGGATGGATGGAAGAGGCTTCGGGTGCGGCGACCACTCCGTTTCAATACAGTTATTGGCACCACGGTTCGGCCCTGGGTTGGGGCAATGTGGGATTTGTCGATGGCCACGTGGGCTACTTGCAGGCGACCGCACGGGCTCCTGATTTCCGGAATGGGCGGGAATACACCTTCCTTTTCGACGGCCCAAAGCCCTAAGAGTCGGTTTGAGTTGGTGGAGCGGATTGGCGGCGGTGTGAAACCGAGTGGTGGAGCTTGACAAGGGCGAGCGGGCGAGGCGGCCCAACTCAGCGGCAGCTCTGTCAGGCGATGAAAATCGCTGTTTATGACACGGACCTCACCGATGCCCAATGGACGCTGGTCGAACCGCTGCTCCCGCCGCCCCAGCATCTGGGCCGGCCCCGCACGGATCTCCGGCGCATTCTCAACGCTCTGCTGTATGTGCCCAAGGCTGGCTGCCAGTGGCGGCTGCTGCCCAAAGAGTTCCCGGCGTGGCAGACCGTCTACCAGGTCTTCCGCAAGTGGGCCCGGGACCACGTCTGGGAGGGGCTCAACGCCCGGCTCCGCGCCGTGGTGCGGGCCCGGGCCGGCAAGCGCTCGCGGCCGACGGCCGCCATCCTGGACAGCCAAAGCGTGAAGTCCGACCCGTACGGCGGGGCCGTCGGCTACGACGCCGGCAAGAAAATCAAAGGGCGCAAACGCCACCTGCTGGTGGACACGCTGGGCTTGCTGCTCGGCGTCCACGTCATTCCGGCCAGCACGCCGGAACGGGGAGGCGCGCAGGCCCTGCTCGCCCGCGTGCTGCCGTGGCTCACCTGGCTGCGGCTCCTGTGGGTGGACGGCGGCTACACCGGCGCGGCCTTCGCCGCCTGGGTCCGCGGCCTCCGGCCCAAACTCGCCGTCACGGTGGTCAAACGTTCCGACCACGCCAGCGGCTTCACGGTCCTGCCCCGCCGCTGGGTCGTGGAGCGCACCTTCGGCTGGCTCATGCGCCACCGCCGTCTCGTCCGCGATTATGAGACCTCCGCGGCCAGCGCCGAGGCCTTCGTCCTCCTCGCCATGATACGTGTCCAGATTCGAAGACTGGCCTGATCCCTCAGCTATCATGACTTCTCAAACAGGCTCTCAGACGCGATGGAGGTTAATCACCCCCCCGCGCGGGATCCAGCCACGGCGTGTTGGGGAAGTACCAAGTCATTTTGGTGGATTCCACGTGGCCGTCTGAGAAGGCCGTGGAAGTCCGCTCGCTATGGCGTGGGTCGGGAGCGCACCAGTTGGGATTGTCGCCCGTGACACAACCCGGGCATTGGCCGGCTCGGAGATCTCCCAGCATCCAGGCACCATATTTCTTGGGCGTCTTGGAATCGACATAAGGGGCTTTCACACCGGTGGGACGAGTTCCGGAGTCGGTGAAATAAACTGTCTTGGACGGGTTGCGTAGGGCGAGTTCCTTTTTGCCGGCATAGTCGACATAGAAACTGAGTTCACCAGCCAGTTGATGATTGATCGCGTAGTCGGAAATCGACGGCGCGGTATTTGGAATTCCCTCCCAACGTTCTATTTCCCACGGCTTTCCCCGTCGGGCTGGACAGAGCAATACGTTGGTGGAGGACAGATTAGGTTGGAGCAATTGAAACCAGGTTGTCAGGCCCTTGGTGTAGGGCGGAAAGATATAGCTGACGACGTGGCGGTCCGTGTTGTCGTCGGTGTACATTTTTCCGGCGAGGAGAATCTGGCGCAGATTGCTCACGCACCGGATCGACGAGGCCTTTGCCTTGGCGTTGGACAGGGCCGGCAGGAGCATGCCGGCGAGAATTGCAATGATCGCGATAACGACCAGTAGCTCGATCAAGGTGAAACCCGGATGGCGGGCGCACTTCGGGCGCCGAGGAAGTGCGGTCATGGTGGCTTTTCGAATATCGGGGCGGTGATTGAATGTGTATTGCCACCAACCGACCGACATGGATAGAGAAATCGGACGCCTGACCTAAGTCTGGACGCGCCTGGCA
>CAMCFL010000552.1 GCA_945873715.1 Akkermansia muciniphila | reverse complement strand
TGGAGGTTCCGCGCGGATGGATTTGGCCCGTGCAACGTTTCGGGGGTCTCCCTAGGTTCTGCGGCCGTGCTATGGCTTACGAATTGATTCGGGTAGCGGATGCCACCGCCTTGGCGGTTCTGGTTGCGGACCAATGGCTGGATCGGGTGGAGGCGGCGGCCCGGGCGGGCGCGCCTCATCGGGTGGCGCTGGCGGGCGGGCGCATCACCGAACGATTCCTCAGGACGGTCGCGACGCGTGCGGTCGATCGCGGAGTCCGCCTGTCGGACGTAGACTTCTTCTGGGGCGACGAACGGTGCGTCCCGCCGGACGATGCGGACAGCAACCATCGACTGGCGCGGGAAGCGCTCTTCACGCCGATGGGCATCGATTCGTCGCGGATCCATCGGGTCTTGGGCGAGCTCGATGCGGCCGCGGGTGCCGCCCTCGCCGAGCAGGAGTTGCGTCGGGTGACCGGGATGCATGGGGCGAAGATGCCGCAACTGGACCTGGTGTTCCTGGGGATGGGCGAGGACGCCCACGTGGCCTCGCTCTTTCCGGGGGCGACTGCGGCCGTGACCGAAAGCGTCGGCGTGTACGTGGGTGTCATTGGGCCGAAGCCGCCACCGCGGCGTGTGACCCTGACCTATCGGGCGCTGGTGGCCGCCTCGGAGGTGTGGGTGCTGGCGTCCGGCGCGGGCAAGGAACCTGCCCTTCGGGATTCGCTGGAGTCTGCAAGTGGAACGCCCTTGGGCCGTGTCCTGCGGGAGCGGAGCCAGACGCGCATCTTCACGGAGCTGAGTGTTTGAACGAATCGGGAAAACTCAGTTTGAACAGTTCCGGACTGAACCCGTCGATACCTGTGTTGGTTGAATGCGTGTCCGCTAAGGGTTGGCAGAAGGGTCTTGCTGGCGGTGAGGTGTGGGCACGTGGTCTCCAGTTGGCCTCATCGCCGATCTGAGCGCCCGGGTGAGGGCGTGTACGACCTTGTCACCAGAGAGCCGGTCCTGAGTGGGACCGGCTCTTTTGTTTTTTTTAGGGGGGTGATCAGACCGATCAGTCTGATCAGACGGAACCGTGGCCGAGGGCGGTCTGGAGCTGCTTCTCCTTGGCTTGCCAGTCGATCAGGCGTTGCTGGTGTTCGGCGAGGACGCTGGCGGGAACCTTCTGGGTGAAGGCCGGGTTGCCGAGTTTGTCCTGCACCTTGGTGATCTCGGCGCGGACCTTGGCGATCTCCTTCTCCAGACGAAGCCGTTCGGCGTCGAGGTCGATGAGGCCTTCCAGGGGCAGATACAGTTCCCCGACGACGTTGGCGGCGACGGGCGTGCCCTTGGGCGGGAGCCACGCGGATCCGACGCTTTCCAGGGTCTCGGCGTTGAGGAGGCCGCGGAGGATATCGACCTCTTCCTGCGACATCGGCGCGGCGGGCCGGAGGACGAACGGAACGCGTTTGTTGGAGGCGATGTTCGACTGGGCGCGCAGGTTGCGACCGAGGGTGACCAGATCAAAGCGGGCCTGGGCCGCGGCTTCGGAGGCGGGGTCGATGCGGAAGAACTGGCGTTCGTCCTCGTCGAAGGCCTTGGGCCAGGAGGCGTAGAGCAGCGTCTTGCCGCCGCGATCGTCGGGCAGGTCGGTGTTGAAGGTCATCCCGTGCCAGAGTTCCTCGGTGATGAACGGGAGGAACGGGTGGAACAGCCGCAAGGTGTGACCCAGGACGAAGTCGATCACGGCCAGCTTGTTGTTGCGCTGGGCGACGCGGCTCGGGTCCACGGGTTCGCCGGGGATGCCGAGGACGGGTTTGCTGGCCTCGATGTACCAGTCGCAATATTCGCCCCAGAAGAATCGGTAGAGCGTGGCGGTGGCGTCGCTGAACTTGTACTCGGCGAAGGCCTGGGTGACCTCGCGGATCGCCAGGTCCATCCGGCTGAGGATCCAACGGTCATCGGAGGTCAGCAGCGCGGGGTTGACCTCCTGCTCGGTGTCGCCGCCGTGCATCTGACGGAAGCGACAGGCGTTCCAGAGCTTGTTGCAGAAGTTGCGTCCCAGCTCCACGGCCTGTTCATCGAACAGGATGTCCTGGCCGAGCGGCGCCGCACGCATCACGCCGAAGCGCAGGGCGTCGGCCCCGTACTTGGCGATCAGGTCGAGCGGATCAGGAGAGTTGCCGAGCGACTTCGACATCTTCCGCCCCTGTTTGTCGCGGATGATGCCGGTGAAATAGACGTTCTTGAACGGCAGTTCGCCGCGGTACTCGTACCCGGCCATGATCATCCGGGCGACCCAGAAGAAGATGATGTCCGGCCCGGTGACGAGGTCGGTGGTCGGATAGAAGGCCTTGAGCGTGGCGTTGGCGTCGTCCGCGGTCTTGTGGTCCGTCCAGCCCATGGTGGCGAAGGGCCAGAGCCAGGAACTGAACCAGGTGTCGAGGACGTCGGGGTCCTGGGTGAAGCCTTCTTCGGCAAGGCGCTTCATGGCCTGCTCGTCGATGGTGCAGACTGAAAGGACAAACTCGTGATTCGCCTTCCCGGTATCCATGTCTTCGGTCAACTCGGCGTGGAGGAGATCCACCGTCTTGCCCGAGCCGACGTGGGTGATGCGGATGACCGTTTCTGGGCTCGCGACATCGTGCAAACGGACAACCTCGAAAAATGAATGCGCCCGGTGGTTCGCGTGAGTGTTCGGAATCGAAAGGAACTTACTCCACACCGGAATCCGATGCCCCCACCAGAGCTGGCGGCTGATGCACCAGTCCTGGATGCCCCCCATCCAGTGGTCATAGACCTTGGCCCAGCGGTCGGGGAAGAAGCGCATCTCGCCGGAGGCAACGCATCGCTTCGCGGGTTCGACACTCGGGTACTTCAAGAACCACTGCTCGCTCAGGCGCGGTTCGATGGGGACATCGGCGCGTTCGCTGAACCCGACGTTGTTGACGTAGGGCTCGGCCTTTTCGAGGGAGCCGGTGGCTTCCATCAGTTCGGCGGATTTCTTGCGCGCGGCGAAGCGGTCGAGCCCGGCGAGATCGACGCCGGCGTCGTCGGTCATCTTGCCGTCGGGCGTGAGGACATCGATGACCGGGAGCTTGTGGCGGAGACCGATCTCATAGTCCGCCTTGTCGTGGGCGGGCG
>CAMCFL010000551.1 GCA_945873715.1 Akkermansia muciniphila | reverse complement strand
CGAGCCGGAGGAATGGCACGCAGCAAGGAAGGGAACCGAGCGTCCGCCGGGGATTGTCGACCTGTTCCGGGGGAAGGTGGCCTCGACCACCTGGCGGGTGCTGGCGATCTGCGGCGTGTCGCTGACGGCGCACTGGACCTTCATGTACTGGCAACAGGCCTATATCCGGAAACTGCCGGAGGTGGTGGGCCTGGACGCGGCCGGGAGGAACCAGGCGGCGCTGGTGGCGCTGTCGCTGGTGATGGTGGGTTCGATCGTAGGCAACTTCGTTGCGGGCGCCATGGCTTCCCGGTTCGGGTATCGTCGGACCATTGCCGCCATGTGCCTCGCGTACGGCGTCCTGATGCTGGTGGCCTTTGGTCAGCCGCGGGCGCAGGGCGTGGCCTTGGGATTCATGGTGGCGATCGGGTTGTGCCAGGGTGTGTTCGGCCTGTTCACCATGTGTCTGCCGCCGCTCTTCCCGGTGCTGTTGCGGACGACGGGGGCCGGGTTCTGCTACAATTTCGGCCGGATCGTGGCGGCGGGCGGCACGGTGTATTTCGGGCGTTACACCAGCGTCAACAACGTGGGCGAAGCGCTGTTCTACGCGGGCATGCTGTTCTTCCCGGCGGCCGTGCTCGCCTGGTTCCTGCCGGAGGAAAGATCGGTCGGATCGGTCGGATCCGTCTGATCTTCGTCAGGAGAGCAGGCGCTGGAGGGCCACCACATTCAGGAGGGCCTTGGGCACGAAGGAACCCGGCAGGACGTACTCCGGTCGTTTCGTGCCGTCGGCGGAGCGTTCGGAGCAGTGGTCGTTGTCCCCGGAGGGGCCGAGTCCGTCGAGGGTGGGGACGGCATTCCAGAGCAGGTTCCCGTCGCTGAGTCCGCCGCGAGCCTCGGCTTCCAGTGGCATCCCGGTTTCGCGGGCAGACGCCGCCCAGATTTCGTACAGGGCATCCGTGCCGGCGTTGCGCGGCCAGGGATCGCTCTTCGAAAGCAGTTCGACTTCGACCTCGCACGCAAAGCCATCGGTGCCACTGCGGATGACTCCCGGGCCGGCGAGGGCGAACAGACGGTCGCGACCGTGGTTCCAGGCTTCGGGTGTGAAGGCGCGGAACTCGCCTTCAGCGCTGGCGTCCTCGGCGACGCGGTTGAGTCCGGAGCCGCCGCGGACGGTGCCAAGATTGAAGGTGAGATCGCGCGAATAGTCGGTGAGTCCGTGGACTTGTTGGAGGGTGTGGGCGAGTTGGGCGATGGCGTTGGCTCCCCGGGCGTGGGTGACGCCGGCGTGCGAACCCCGGCCGTGGACGGTGACCCGCCACGTCCCGCGACCCTTGCGTGCGACCACCAGCTTGCGGACGTCGTCGCGTCGGCCTTCCGCTTCGAACACAAGGGCGGCGCGAGCGCCGGGTTCGAGTCGGGACCGGACGACCTCGCCGAAGTCAGCGGACAGGACTTCCTCGGAGGAATTGAAGAACAGTTGCCAGGTGGTGGCGGCGAATCGTTCCGGGTCGTGTGCGGCCAGGGCCTTGAGGGTCAGCCAGAGGAGGGCGGTGCCGCCCTTGATGTCGTGGGTTCCCGGTCCGTAGATGCGATCGCCCTCGGGCAGCCATCCGAAGTGATTCCGCTGTTCTTCTTCGGGGGAAAAGACGGTGTCGAGGTGGGAGACCATCGAGACCGACGCGGGCCCGGTGCCCCGCCGGGTCAGGACCAGATGCCGGCCGTAGGAAGGGTGGGTGGAAGCGACGGTCTCAGCGGTAAATCCGAGGGGAGCGAACAGGTCGGCGGTGATCTCGCCGACCCGATCGACGCCGGCGGCGTTCAGCGTCCAGGAATTGAGGTCCACCATGGATTTCAGGTGGGCGAGGGTCTCCGGAAGGTGCTGTTCCAGCCACTGGCGCAGGGCGTCGTGCATGGCCTGAGGGTGCCGTCGGGGAGCCAGACGGGCAACCGTCGGGATTGGCGAGGCCCGGCCATGATGCGCGGAATGGGTCATGAGGAAACTGCTGATTCATGGGGTGAAACGAGGCTTTTGAGGGGTGCGGAGGCGGATGGCAGGTGGGTTGCTTCGGAGCGGAAGCTGATATGAGCAAGACGGGTTATCTGATCGACATGGACGGCGTGATCTACCGGGAAAACCACCTGATCCCGGGCGCCGTGGAGTTCGTCGAGGCGCTTCGATCGATGGGAATTCCGTTCCTCTTCCTGACCAACAATTCCGCACCGACGCCGGAAGATCTGGCGGTGCGGCTGAACCACCTGGGGATCCTTGGGATTTCCCCGCGTCACTTTTACACCTCGGCCCTCAATACCGCGGATTTCCTGGTGGAGACGCACCCGGGTTGCACAGCCCGGTGTTCGCCGGGGGCGGGATGGCGACGTCGCGCTCCGGGCATCGGCACCAGACGGACGTCCTGGCTTTCCACAAGCCGCGTCCGCGTCCGGCGATGACGCGTTGATCAGTCCTTGTCCTGTGGACGGAAGGCCTGGGTGGTGGTCTCGACGAGATCATCGCCGACATCGCCGATCTGGCGCGCCTGTTTGCGCAGCGTCCGGACGGATTGCCGGGCGAGCGCCACCAGTCCGACGGGAGTGAAGATCAACTGGGCGGCGGACTGGGCGATGAGGACCGGATTGAAGGCGTGCATGGAGCGCATGGAACGCCAGACAGACTCGGGCGGGTGGGCCTCTTCTTCGTGGACAAGGTCGAGCAGGTGGACGACGACGATGCAGCCGAGCATGGAGATGCCGAAAAGGAGGTGGAAATCGCGGATGTCCTGCCCGAGGAACGATCCCAGATGATCCGGGAGCAGTCGGAGCAGGGCGCCGCCGAGGATGGGCCCGAGGGCGGTGAGGGCGCTGGTGACGGCGAGGAAGACGGCGACGTAGGGAGCGCGATTGGCCGGTGCCAGCTTGAGCATCAGGTTGAACTGGCAGAGTTGGAATCCGGCGGTGGTGCCGCCAATGAACAGATAGGTGCCGATGAGATGCCACCACCAACGGCTGCCGGCGGTGGTCCACGACAACAGTCCGACCAGCGCCCAGGCCAGGGAACAGACGTAGAGCACCGGCTTCACGCCGAAGCGATCACACAGGCGGCCCCAGGCCGGCAACGTCAACAGCCCGCCCA
>CAMCFL010000550.1 GCA_945873715.1 Akkermansia muciniphila | reverse complement strand
ACAAGACCCTCGCCCAGGTGGTGGCCGGAAAGTTCGACGTCGCCGCCGCGCAGAAGGAATTCGGCGAACGCGAACTGAAGCAGAAGCGGATGATGGAGCTGAACACGGCCTTCGGCAGCTACCTTCAGTTGAACGAGAAGGGCGAGAAGGAAAAGGCCGCCGAGACCGGCAACCGGCTCCTCGAACTCGCCGGCAAGGATCACACGATCCTCAACGCCATCGCGTGGAACATCCTCACCAACCCACGCATGAAGAACCGCGACCTGCCCTTCGCCCTGAAGGTCTCCCAGGCCGCGGTGGACGCCTCGGGTGGCACGGAACCGGCCGTTCTCGACACCCATGCCCGCGCGCTGTTCGACAACGGCAAGGCGGCCGAAGCCATCGCCATCCAGAAACGGGCGGTCGCTGCCGCCAAGGACGACAAGGTCAAGGCGGAGATGGAGAACCGCCTCCTCAAGTACCAGAATCCGCCTGCGAAGTAGCCCGAAGCCCGGGTCACTTCACCCGGTACTTCGAGAGATCCTCCCGCGGCTTGGGCCAGGCCAACTCCATCTCTTCCATCGCCGCGCAGACCTGCTGGGCGATGAGATGGTCCCGCACCCACTTCTTGTCCGCCGGGATGATGTGCCAACGGGCGTGCTTCGGAGAGCATCGGTTGATGGCCTCCTCGTAGGCCGTCATGAATTCAGGCCAACGCTCGCGCATGTCGAGGTCGGCCCCTTCAAATTTCCAGTTCTTGGACGGATCCGCCAACCGGGCACGGAGGCGCTCGGCCTGTTCTTCCCGGGAAATGTGCAGGTAGAACTTCAACTGCACGTAACCGGCCTGGTGAAGGTTCAACTCGAAGCGGTTGATCTGCTCGAAGCGCGGTGCCCACACCTCCTTGCCCGCCAGCTTCATCACCCGCACCACCAGCACATCCTCGTAATGGGACCGGTTGAACACCCCGATCCGACCATACCTCGGCACCGCGTGATGCACCCGCCAGAGGAAATCATGGGACAATTCTTCAGAGGATGGCGCCTTGAAGTCGGTCACCTCCACCCCAGCCGGGTTGACGAATTCGAGCAGTGACTTGGCCGCCCCATCCTTTCCGGCGGCATCCATCCCCTGCATGACCACCAACACCGCCCGTCGCGTGTTGGCATACAGCTTCGCCTGAAGTCCCCCGATCCGCTCCAGCAAACGGTGCGTCGCCGCACGGGTCTTTTCCTTCCGGAGTCCAAAGTCCTCAGCAGGATCGAAATCGCTGAGTCGGATGCGGGATTTGACGATGATGTTCTGTGCCATGCGCAGGGGGTGAGGTTCTGGCTTCTTCTTGGACTCTTTTGATCCCGATGGAAACGCTTGTTTCCATACCCTGTCCCGCTTCAAGGCACCCGGTTGAACGGCAACGGGGGAGGTGATCGACGCGCGCCGCCGGAATGGGCCGTGGCGTGAAGCCAACCGTCACGCTGCTGCCAGTGCGAACGGACGCCGCTGAGGATGTCGCGATAGGGCAGACGGAGCTTCGACTGCGCCCAGGCGGCCATGAGTGGGGGCACGGCAAATCCCGTGCAACAGACGAAATCAAGGCCGGTCGAAAGGAGCACGGTCACGCCAAACGTCTTGGCAAACGCAACCATCGGCCGCGATTCGCTCAAGGCAAACCACAGACCGACACTGCCCAAGGCCAGCGCCTGCAGCAGGGTGCCGATCGAGTCGATGACGGGGAGGATGAGCGAGCCGAGAGCCGCCCCGGTCCCAAACTGACAGGCGACCACCCACAGCAAGGGCAACAGGTAACGCCGCGCGAGGTGCGCATGGACCGCAGAGCCGATTTCAGCGTCGCGGATCGGGGTGGCCAACAGCAATTCCAGCGCCCCGGTGCGACGCGCCTCGGCGATGAACGAGGTGACCTCCCAGGCCATCAATCCCTTGAGCACCACCGCCAGGGCCTGGAGCAGTTGGCCGAAGCCAACCGGCGAAGTGCCCGGCAAATGGGCCACTCCCATGCCCAGCAGGGCAAGGATTCCCACCCCCCAGGCCACCCGGACCGGCCACCGATCGCACGCCAGCAACGCCCGCAGCGGATCCGTCACCAGCCATCGACGATCCAGAAACCGGCGATGTGAGGGATGATCGCCCGCGCCGGTCTCGGACCTCCAACCGCGGTTGAGCACGAAGGCCGCGTACGCCAGAAACCCCCAGGCCGTCAGGTGGCTGACGCCCAACGCGCGCACGAATCCACCGGGGTTCCGGTAATACTCGGTGTCACGCACCGTCACGAGCACCTGGCTGGGCGACATCCATGTGGCAAACGACCACGCCGGGTCAACCCCCGTCGCCCGCAACACCTGGTCCAGTGCGGGCAATCCCACCACGAACGCGGCCACGACGATCAGGGTCTTCCCCAACGCACGGGCCTGACGACTTTCCCCCGCCGAGACTGCCAGACCCACCGTGGTGGCGAAGAACAGTTCGTTCAACAGGCCGGCACAGTTGCGCCAGAACTCTCCATTGCTGATGCCTCCCATGAACCAGGAGATGGCCAACACGGGAAACACGGCTGCCAATCCGTAGAACGCACTCAGCGCCAGACCCACGAACTTCCCCGCCACCACATCGATCCCGGTCAGGTCCGTGAGGAACAGCAATCCCAGCGTGCCATCCCGCCGTTCCTCGCTGATCCCATCGGCCGTCAACAGGACCCCGGCGAGCACCGCGTACACGTGCCCCCCAAACACGAGCGTGTAGAAGACAAAACGTCCGCTCTGCGCTCCCGCCCCCGTGACGCTCACGAACAACAGCATCAGGAAGGTCAGCCCGGCTGCGAACAACGCCGTCGCGGTCCGCATGCGGAAGGTGGACTTCCGCCGCGAGGCAGCGAGCAGTTCACGTTGGGCAACCGGCAGGAACGTCATGCGTGGCCACTGATCAGGCCGTGCCCCGTCGGATCTTTCAACACCGGAGGCCGTTTCCCCTCCGTCGGGGGCGCATCTTGACACTGCCCCCGATGCGCCATGCGAAGACCTCCGTCCCCGATGCGGCGACCGGACGCGGTGCACCTCCTCATCCCGGAGGGATGGCAGCGATTAGCCCGGGGTACCACCCCGGGTACGGGCGCGAAAAGTCCCATCA
>CAMCFL010000549.1 GCA_945873715.1 Akkermansia muciniphila | reverse complement strand
CTCAATGCCGATGGGACCCGCGATCCCGGATTCACCAATCTGCTCTCCTCCGATGCGGCCCGTCATTCGACAGCGGTCGTCAACGCCCTGGCATTGCAGCCGGATGGGAAGATCGTCGCCGGCTTTGACGGAACCCTTCGGCTCGGCTCCGGCGAGCTCCCAGCGGAGACCGACACACTGAGAAACGGCGTGGCGCGGTTCAATGCGGACGGCTCGTTCGATCCCAGCTTCGACATCGGCAGCGGGGTGGCCCTGACCGGGAACGGCTTCTCGGTGAATGCCGTCGCGGTGGATTCCGTGGGCCGAATCCTGGTGGGCGGCAATTTCAACTCCATCAACGGCACGCCGACGGGCGTCATGGCCCGGCTCTTCGCCCAGGGGGGGCTGGACCCGACCTTTGCCCTGCCGTCGGTGTCAGGCGGCATCGTGGGGGGCATCTTCCGTCAACCCGACGGGCAGATCCTGGTCACCGGTTCCGGTGGAATCAATGGCGCGCCTCCTTTTCCAGTCCGCCTGAATCCCGATGGCACGGTCGAATCTGCCCAGACATTTCATCCGTCCCCCATTCCCGCTTTCGGAGGCGGCGTGGTGGGGATCGGCGCACTGGTCCAGTCCGATGGCAAGATCGTGCTGATCGAGGCCCGCAACGACGACAACGGAGTAGGCGAGGTGAGTTCGATGCGGCGGCTGATGGCGGATGGCTCGGCAGATCCCACATTCAATCTGACCGGCGGGATGAACCTTCCCGCGGGCCCGATGGCGCTCGATGCCAACGGCGACCTGATCGTCGCCGGAAGTTTCACCCAGATCGGCGGCGTTGCGCGCAGCGGCATCGCGCGGATCCTGACCCAGCCGGCGCCGCAGCCGGTCGCGTGGTATCGGGCCGAGGGGAATTTCGGGGATGCCATGCTGCTCAATCCCGCCTCCAGCCAGACCGCCGTCACGTTCGTGCCCGGCGCGGTCGGACAGGCTTTCTCGCTCGCAAGCCCAGGCTATGTGAATGTGACCATCACCGACTCGCCCAGCCTGAAACCGGCACCGGTGATGTCGTTTGCCTTCTTCGCCCGGCAACTGGATCCGAACCAACCGGCACCGATCTTCTCCAAGAACGATTACCGCGTCGGTTTCTACGGCACTCAAGTTTCAGGGGGCCGCTTCATCGCATTTATTGCGGGGGGGCGGAACTTCGGGGTCGCCAGCCCCGGCGACACCAACTGGCACCACTTTACCATCGTCGTCACCAATGGTGCGCCCACGCCGGCTTTTTATATCGATGGAATGCCGCAGAATCTCCTCCCGGGTTACAAGGATGGGTTGGTGGAGATGAGATCCAGCGATGATCCTTTGGTGCTGGTAAGCGACCAACCCGGAACAATCGAACTGGACGAACTGCAGATCTACCGCGTGGGGCTGACCGCGCCGCAGGTCGCCGCGCTCGCGGCGGGAGTGAGCCCGGAGCCGGCGAACGCGCTGACGGTAGCGTCCTATGCCATGCCCAACGGTGGCAGGATTCTGGACTTCATTTCCCCTCTGGACTTCCACGACAATTCCTACACTGGCGGCACCGGGGATCCGACCGTCGACGGCAGCGCGCTGGCGGGAGGTGTGGGTGAACTAACTGATGGCGTTCAAGGGTTGTATTCGATCCACGGAACCGGTCCCAACCAGCCCTGGGTGGTTTGGAAAGGTATCAGTCCCGTCATCACGTTCGATTTTGGCGGCACGCGGTCCGTGACGGGTCTCCGCTTGACCGTGGAGGTGGAACTGGGAGCGGTGACACTGTTCCGTTACTTTGACGCCAGTTTCAGCGATGACGGCGTCCACTTTGGTCCGGCCCAGCGATTTTTCCCTGACGCCAAGAGCGCCAAACGGAGCGGCTTCGCGGCGACACTCCCTTTCGAGTTGATCGGTTTGGGCCGCTACGCGCGACTGGCCCTGGAGCGGATCGGCGAGAGTTCGCCCGCCCTGAGCGAGGTCAGTTTCCTAGGCTATACACCGGAGGCAACGAAGCCCCACTTTGTCACGGAGCCGGCCGATCTCGCCGGCCATCAGGGTGAATTCGCCACCTTGGAATCATTTGCCGAGGGCGTGTCGCCGCTGACATATCAATGGCGGCGCAATGGGGATCCAATTGTCGGAGCCACGAATCGCCAACTTTCATTGTCCTACCCGTATCCGGCGGACAGCGGTGCCTACACGGTGGTGGCGCTCAACGCGCTCGGGGCCACCACGAGCCGCGTGGCGCAGGTGACGATCTCGCCGGACATCGTGCCGGGCGCGTTCGATCATTCGTTTCTCCCACCCGTGGATGACTCGAGGCTGGGGTTCCTGACCAATTTCACCGCTCAGGTTAACATCATCGTGCGGCAAACCGACGGCAAGCTGCTGTTGGGTGGAAACCCGCCAAACGCGGGTGGGAGTCCGCCGAACAGCAGCCTGATCCGCTTGAACCCGGACGGGACACCGGATCCAAGTTTCGTCCCGCAGCTTCCGCTCACGGTTTTGGCGGTGAAGGGATTCACCGATCTGGCGGTGCAGGCTGACGGAAAGATCATCTTCACCGCGGTCGGCTACAATGCCTCGGGTGTTGTCCGCCTTAACCCGGATGGATCGCCGGACGCAACGTTCAACAACCCCGAACCGGGAGGATATCCGGGACGGGTCTTGGTCCTCCCGGACGGAGCCCTGCTGGTCGGTGGCGAGTTTGGTCCGACGGTAAAGGGTCTTCCCCGGTCGAACCTGATGCGCCTGAGATCGGACGGGACCGTGGATCCTGATTTCGCCCCCGCCTTCAACGCGGCGACCTACGACTTCGCGCTGGACATCGAAGGCAATTATCTGGATCACGGGATCCTTCACCACGGTCAACGGGATTGCGCGCCCAGGCATCGTGCGCCTGTTGCCCGACGGGACCGTGGATCCGAGCTTCAAGCCGTCGGGGTATGACCAGATCGTCACAGGTGTCTGGCCGCTGCCGGACGGCCGGGTTTTGATCCGGGAAGGTGGAGCCTTTGTTGGACGGAGGGTTCGACGACTGCTAGCCAACGGCCTCACCGATCCTTCATTTTCCTTCCCGACCGAACTCCTCGGCGGAAACCATTTTGCGCCGGTGCAACCGCTCC
>CAMCFL010000548.1 GCA_945873715.1 Akkermansia muciniphila | reverse complement strand
GCCATGGGTGGACAGGACCTGGAAGACCCCCTGATTCAACTCGAGAATCGAGAGATCAAAGGTGCCGCCGCCGAGGTCATACACGGCGATGCGGGAGCGATCGCGAAGCTTGTCGAGTCCGTAGGCCAAGGCTGCCGCGGTGGGTTCATTGACGATCCGTTCCACGGTCAGTCCGGCCAGTTCCCCGGCGCGGATCGTGGCATTGCGTTGGGCGTCGTTGAAGTAGGCGGGAACGGTGATGACCGCACGGCTGACGGGCTCACCGAGGGACGCTTCGGCGTCCGCCTTCAGTTTCTTGAGGATCTCGGCCGAGACTTCTTCCGGGCTCCAGTCGCGCCCATGCAAACGGATGCTCACCTGGCCGGCACCGGAACCCTGGACAGGATAGGTGACCAGCATCTCCTCGCGGGCGATGTCGCTGCCGCGACGGCCCATGAAGCGTTTGACGGAATAGACGGTCTCGGCGGGCTTGAGGAGGCGCACCCGGTTGGCCGGATGGCCAATCACGGGGGCGGCATCGGGGCCCGGGACGTGGACGACCGACGGCGTCAGTCGCTGCCCGTCGGCATCGGCGATGACGTAAGGGATTCCCGAGTCCACGATGGCAACCAGGGAGTTGGTGGTACCGAGGTCGATACCGACGATCCTGCTCATGTCGGCCGAAGCTGTGGCACGCTGGAACCAGCGGCAAGGGACGTGCTGTCCGGGCGGTTGCGGATCTTTGGTGGCGGATTGCCAGCGGGCTGCTCCGAGGCCACATCCGTTCTCATTTTGAAAACACGTCCAGGATACAGGCTTTTCCGACTCGCCCAGCAACCGCGTGGATTTCACGCCAGAGGCGTACCAGCGATTAGCCCGGGGTGCGCGAAGAGTCACCCCGGGTCGTGCGCCACAAATCCATTCCCACCCCGGAGGGGGTGGCAGAGCTGGCTGCAACCCCTCCAGGGTTGATTCTCCTTCCGCACTCGGACCCGGGGTGGCGCCTCGCTTACCCCGGGCTAATTGCTGCCATCCCTCCGGGATGAAAACACCCGCGCTTTCATCCGGTGCTTTTGTTTACGTACCAGCCGCCCATTTTAAAATATGAACTGCTGCACGAAGTCATGCGTTCAGCGTTGGGAACCGGGTTCACTGGGTGCGAGAGGCGCGGTAGAATCGGGAGGAGTCGAGGTCTACCCCTTGGAACGTGCCTCCGGGCGGACGGTGGATGAGCACCGTCTGCCAGGTGATGAGGTCGGTGGATGCTTCCACCGTGTAGTTCCAGCCGGGTTCCCCGGTGACTTCGAATTCGAATCCGAGGGAGCCGAATCCGAGTGCCCTCAGCTCGGGCGCCGCTCCGAGTGGGACGAGGTACACCCGCAGGTTGTCGAGGCCCCAGCTTTCCTCCGAGAGCAGGGCTGCCAGACCGGAGCCGATAAAGTTCAGGGTCAGGGTGTTGGCGGTGTGCGAAAAGCTCCGGGTATGTCGATACACCGAATCGCTTACGCCCGCGCCCGGGACGACGAATCCGAGGGTGTCGTTCTCGAAGGCACCGGTTCGGGCCGGATGAACTCCGCCGGGAAAGGCATCCGGGTAGGACTGCGGATGGGCGGCACTGCCGGCCGGTCCGTTGTGGAAAGTGGACCGGACCAATTGCAGTCCGCCCGCCAGATTGACCTCAAACAGATCCGGGCCGTCGGTGGTGCTGTTGCCGTCCCAGCCCCGGAGGACGAACTGGTCGAACACGAGGGTGGCGGCGGCGTGGGGCGGGAGGTTGGTGAGGGTCAGGGTGACCGTCTCATTGCCGAACTCACCGAGGAAGCGACGTCCGCCGCTGGGGGTGGTGGCCGTCGGAGTGTCCGACCACTCGGGACCGACATTGCCGGTGAATTCATTGGCATAGAAGAGCACGCCGAGATTCGACTCGGAGGCGGGTTGGACGGTCAGGTCCGTGAGCAGCGGGGAGACGCCGGGGAGACGGCTCTGAAGGGTGACCTCGATTTCGAGGAACCGACCCGTGGGAGTGGAATGAAGGGGGACGCCCTTCTGCGCCGATTCCCAGAGGGACCAGGTGCCTTGATTCTCGGAACTGCGGACTCGGACGCGGACGGCGGTTCCCTCCGGCACTTCGGCCTGCCAGGTCACGGCTCCCCAAGGGGTGTTGGGTTGGCTGGAATCGTGAATGACGGTCCAGAAGCCGATCCGGGTGGTGGAATTTCGGGCGACCGTGCCGGTCATGTCGCTGTATCCGTAGTGATAACCCTCTTTGTAGCCGGCCACGATGCGCTTGGTGAGGTCGACGACGTTGCGGTACGGGTCGATGCGCCGGATGAGATCGTCGCCCAGGCCCATGGCCCAGACCATGCCCCGCGAGTCGACGGACACCCCGGAGGGCTGGCTGCCGACCGGGATGGAGGCCTTGAAGGCACCGCTGTTGCTTCGGCGCACCACGACACCGGGGCCGGAGTGGGCAATCCAGAGGTCCCCGTCATCGGTGATCCCGATGCCGCGACCCTCAGTCTCGATGGGCAGGTTCCACTCGATCGCGGCGGTGGCACTGTCGATGCGCGACAGTCGGCCGGAATTCCAGCCACTGACGAACACATGTCCGTCGCGGTCGACGTTGATTCCGTAGGAGAAGTGCCCCAGCGGCAAGACGGTGTAGCGATCGGTGGCCGGGTCGAGCCGGAGCACCTGATTGCGATCGTGCGAGGAGGCCCAGAGGATGCCGGATCGGTCGAGGACGGCCCCGTAGGTCCGATGGTTGACCGGGGCGACATCGATGGTCCGCAGGATCCGGCCGGTGCTGCCTTCGAGGTAATAGATCTTCTTGGTTTCGAGGGTTCCCACCCAGACGTTGCCCTGGTCGTCCACGGCCACGCCGCGCACGCCGGGGTAACCCCAGCTGTTCTGGTAGGGGCCGGTGAAGGTGCCGGGGACGAAGTTCCCTTCGGCGGTGGGAATCAGTGACGTCTCCCAGAGCACGCTTTCGTCCTGACCCCACGGCAGGACTTCATCGGGGCTGATGTCGCCGTCCTGATTGAGATCGCGGGAAGACTGGAGCAGGCCATCGCCATTGCGATCGATGCCCTGGCCGTTCTCGGAAAGGCCCAGCTTGAGGATTGTGCCGCTGTAGCGATTGG
>CAMCFL010000547.1 GCA_945873715.1 Akkermansia muciniphila | reverse complement strand
CATTCTGCTTCTTCAGCTTGGTCCCCGCCTGATGCCATTCCTCGCCGTACTCGCCACCCCCCCGCAGGTTGGCCACCGCGTACACGCCGCCCATCTCCATCCAGACGACATTGCCAATGCTGAACGAAGGCGTGAGCGAGATGTTGAATCCTCCGTACCCGTACAGCAGCACCGGATTGTTGCCGTCCAGTTTGATCCCCTTCTTGTGGGTGACGAACATCGGGAGCTTCGTGCCATCCCGACTGGTCACCCAGACCTGCTTCGTCTCGAAGGCGTCGGGATCGAAGTCCACCTTCGGCTCGCGCCACAGGGTCGTCGCCCCGGTCGCCAGGTCATGCCGGTAGATCCGGCCCGGCGTGGTGTAGCCGGTGAAGCTATAGAAGGTTTCCGTCTCCTCCCGTTTCCCGCCGAATCCAGCTGCCGATCCAATCCCGGGCAGCGCCACCTCGCGGTCGAAGCCCCCATCCAGCTTGAACAGTTTCACCTGGCTGCGCGCATCCTTCAGGTACTCGAGGACCAATCGTTCCCCGGTCACCCCGACCTGGGTCAACGTTGCCTCGGTCTGCGGCACCACCTCCCGCCAGTCGCCCCGCGCCGGCCGACGCGTGTCGATGGCAATCAACCGTCCGCGCGGTGCCGCGAGATCCGTCCGAAACCAGAACACCGGCCCGTCATTCCCGGCGAAGTCGTAGCTGGCGTCGAACTCGGTCAGCAACTCCACCACCCTCGCCGTCGGATCGGTCAGGTCCTGGTAGAACACCCGGTTCTTTGGGTCGGTCCCCTCACTCAGCGTGATCACCAGGTACCGTCCATCTTCCGTCACCGATCCGCCGATTCCCCACTTGGGACGATCCTTCCGCTCGTAGATCAAGACATCCCGGGACTGCTCGGTTCCCACCCGATGAAAGTACAACTTCTGGAACTCATTCACCCGGGTCAGCTTTTCCGACTCCTTCGGTGCCTCATACCGGCTGTAGAAGAATCCGGAGCCATCCTTCTTCCAGGCAATGCCGCTGAACTTCACCCACTGCACTCGATCCGGCAGATCCTGGGCGGTGGCGACGTCACGCACCCGGATCTCCCGCCAGTCGCTGCCGCTGGCCGAGATCTGGTAGGCGGCCCGCTTGCCGTCCTCGGTCGGCACCGGGGCACTGACCGAAACGGTCCCATCTCCCGCCAGGGTGTTCGGATCCAGCAGCACGGTGGGCTCCGCATCCAGACCCGGCGCACTGAACCAGACGTCCTGGTTCTGGAGACCGTTGTTGCGCGAGTAGAAGTACCGTCCACCCCGACGGTACGGCAGACCGGTGCGCTCGTAGTTCAACAGGCTCGTCATCCGTTCCTTGATCGCGCCGCGCGATGGGATCGCCGACAGATAACCGAACGTCACCGCGTTCTGCGCCTCCACCCAGGCCTTGGTCTCGGCGGAGTTGTCATCCTCCAGCCATCGGTAGGGATCTTCTACCGGCGTACCGAAGTAATCATCGACCACGTTGGTCCGGGCGGTCACTGGATACTGCAAGGGAGTCTTTTGCACGGAGGTAGAATGGTTCACACAACCTGACCACAGCAGCGCCGAAACGACGCCCGCCACTGCAATGCGCGACAACATCAGCTGAGCCTGCCGCCAACTTCCCCGATTCTCAACCTCGCGTCCGGAGGAGTTTGGCCCCTCCCGTTCCCCTCGGCGGGAGGTGCCCACGAAACACACGAAGCACACGAATCGGGACGGGGAACTGCTCTGGTTCGTGTGTTTGGTGTGCTTCGTGGGCATTCAACTGCCCCACATACGCTCCCCGCCACTCCCGGAATGCTCCTGCTTCCATGGGCGCCTAGTAGGAGACGACGTAAGGAGACTCTGACTTCCATTCGGGCGTCGGTCGGCCCACGCGTGTTCCCCGCCCGATTGAAGTGAGCCTCGTTACCTCGTCGCCTACCCTGAGGCCCCGTGAGAATGCCGCTCGACCGGATCCCACGGGACCGGTAGGCACCGGGGCATGCGTTGGGGATGCTTCAGGATGCAGTGGGTTTCACGGCCGGTAGGCCTGTTTCTCGGAACCCACCTGCTGACCGCATCCGTCGATGCCGCAGATCCCGCCTGGCTCGCCCCGGTCCAACGCGTGGCAGGTTGGCTCGATTCGGGACAGGCCCACCCTCCCACGGTCCGGACCGACCTCGAACTCGTCTGGAACGGCTCCCCGTCGTTGGGGTTCAGCAACCTCTCCGCCGCCATCACCCTGCGCGTCCCCGACCGACTCCACCTCGCTTCCGGAACCAACCGGTCCCGGGTCGAATTCGGTCGCATGGGCCATCAGGTCTGGCTGTGGGAATCCGGCAAACGCCGCTGGAGCACACACCGGCTCACCGACCCCTCAACCCAGGTGGGATTCCCCGTCGCGACCTCCCTGGTGGAATGGGCCGCCAAGGGGTGTGACACGACCGCCCTCGCCCCCTTCCCTGTGGAGGGAGAAACGTGCGCCCCCTTCCGCGTGCGCCCCGCCTCGTTGGCACGCGACTATCTGGGCTCGTCCGACTTCCTGATGACGCTCTGGATCCGTTCCAATGCGGGCATCCCACTGGCGGTCCGTTGGCAGGATCCCGCCGCCTCCACCGATCTCACCGCGTGGCTGCGTCGGGTACGGGTGGATCGCGGCGGTGGCGAAGGCGACTGGTCCACGCGTCCACCCGCCGGGGTGAAGATCGAGCCCGTGGGACTGGAAACATTCCAACGCCGCCTGCCCGCGGGCTTCGCCTTCGTGGCCGTCGAACTGGGTGCCCTCCCTGCCGAGGTGCCCCTCGGACGAGCTCCGCGAGTCCCCAAATCCGCACGAGTTCGACCATTTCCGCCAAACCGTTGAACCCGCTTCCATCCCCGAAGGCGCGCGGCGAATAAACAACCACGGCACAACGAGCACCACGGCCGGCCTTGCATGACGTGGCGTCCGTCGCTTCGTGGTTGTTCCACCCTGCCCTGGACCTGCGTCCGTCGTGGTGAAACCAGTACCGGCGAGCCGCCGGGTACCCCCGCCTGGGGAGGCGCTGGCACGCACGGCTGAAACAACCACGGCACAACGAGCACCACGGCCGGCCTTGCATGACGTGGCGTCCGTCGCTTCGTGGTTGTTCC
>CAMCFL010000546.1 GCA_945873715.1 Akkermansia muciniphila | reverse complement strand
GGAATGGCTGCGACAGTTGACCCGACGCGAGTTCCTCGGGCGTTCCACCACCGGCCTGGGCATGGCGGCGCTCGCCGGGATGTTTGCCCGGGAAGGCCGCGCCGCCGGCGATGGCGTCCCCACCCTGGGGGCCCGGTTCGCTCCTCGCGCCAAACGGGTGATCTACCTCTTCCAGAATGGCGCTCCCACCCACGTCGACCTGTTCGACTACAAGGAACGCCTCCTCCGCGAACACGGCAAGCCGGTCCCCGACGAGTACATCGGCGGCAAACGGTTCAGCACCATGACCGGCAAGGCCGACGGCAAACGGCTGCTCGGCCCGATCGAACCCTTCCGTCAACACGGTGCCAGCGGTGCGTGGGTATCCGCGCTCATGCCGCACACGGCCCAGATCGCCGATCGACTGTGCTTCGTGAAGGGCATGCACACCGACGCAGTGAACCATGCGCCCGCCATCTCGCTCCTCCTCAGTGGCTCGCAGATTCCCGGGCGGCCCACGCTCGGGGCCTGGATGGGATACGGCCTCGGCTCCATGGCTGAAAATCTCCCGACCTACGCGGTCATGACGTCGGTCACCAAGAACACCTCCTGCGGACAGATCTTCTACGACTTCTACTGGGGTTCCGGGTTTCTCCCCTCGCGCCATCAGGGGGTGAAGTTCCGCGCCAGCGCCGAACCCGTCCTCTACCTGACCAATCCCGCCGGGATCAGTCGCACCGCACGCCGCGGCATGCTCGATGACCTCGCCGCCCTCAACCAGCAGCACCTCCATACCTGGGGTGATCCCGAGATCGCCGCGCGCGTCGCCCAATATGAGATGGCCTTCCAGATGCAGGCTTCGGTCCCCGAACTGACCGACCTGTCGAAGGAACCGGAATCCGTCCTCCGGGAGTACGGTCCCGACGTCCGCACGCCGGGCAGTTACGCCTACAACTGTCTCATGGCCCGGCGCCTGGTCGAACGGGGCGTCCGCTGCGTCCAGTTGATGCACGCCGGATGGGACCAGCACAACTCGATCACCACCGAGCTCTACAATCAGTGCCGTGACACCGACCAACCCTCGGCGGCCCTGGTCCTCGATCTCGAACGCCGCGGCCTGCTCGACGACACCCTCGTCGTCTGGGGCGGTGAGTTCGGAAGGACCCCCTTCATCCAGGGCAACTTCGACGACCGCGTCCGCTGGGGTCGCGATCATCATCCCTATGCCTTCACCATCTGGATGGCCGGCGGCGGCGTGAAACCCGGGATCAGCTTCGGCGAGACCGACGATCTCGGGATGAACGTCGTCCACGACCCGGTCCACGTGCACGATCTCCAGGCCACCCTCCTCCATCTGCTCGGCATCGACCACGAACGCCTCACCTACCGCTTCCAGGGCCGCGACTTCCGTCTCACCGACGTCCACGGACGCGTCGTCCGGGAATTGTTGGCATAAGACCCACACACTTGGCCTGCTCGGACGCCGGAGGCGTCCCGGAATTTGGCCAGCGGTCGCCCGACCGCCGGTTCTCCGATCCAAGACCCCTCGACCTCGGAGGGGTCGCGCCAGCCCAAACACCGACCCGCAGGTTTGAGCGCCAATGCGGACGCAAGCCGGCAAACCGGATTCTCCCGCAGAGACGCAGAGACGCGGAGAAGACCCGTACCAGCCGGCCGGCGGCACTTCCCGCCGCTCGGAGTCCCGGCTTGAGCCGGCCCGACGGACGCATTCACGTGCACTCGTCCCCGTCTTGCGCGCTCGACGCACCGATGGTTCCACCGGCTGAAGCCGGCACTCCTTGCCGCGGAGCGTATAGCGGTCCGGGATAGATCGCCCGCCCACGACACACTGCAGCGGACGCTGCTCGCAATCCAGGACGCTCCCGCGCCCCAGATCGTTTCGCCTTCAGGTTTCCTTCAAAGGCCTGCCTCGTCTGATCTCCGCTTCTCCGCTTCTCCCGGGCGGTCGCCCACCCGGACGCCGGAGGCGTCCCGGAACCTAGCCGGCGGTCGCCCGACCGCCGGTCAGCAGATCAAAGAAACCAAACGACCCCGGCGGGGTCGAGCCACCGAGCCAGGATTCCAATCATACACAATAGAGACGCGGCCTCATTGCCCCCCAAACTTGAATTACCTGACCTACCGCACTCTGACACCTGGGTTGCCTTGTTTTGAAGGCTCCGGACCGACGATTCCAAAGGAATGCCAAAAGAACGAGCGCGGCAAAATCCACACCAACGATCAAGGGTGGAAGTCCCCAAGCAAATCATTGTAGACCCATGTTGCGATTCTCGGCAGGACTCACGTCGGCGAGGACTCCGAAGAACCCAAGTGCCTCCCGCTCTTTCGAAACCCCGCAGACTTCATCATCCGCTGATGAAGCACCGAGGCCAAGTGATCGAGAATCTTCCTTTGGGCAACGCCCCTGCTCAGGGACGCCGGGCCCGTAACGTGAGAATGGAAGCGCAACGCCCTGCCGGCGTTCCCTGGAGCGTCCGGTTCGGCGCCTTCATGCGGCGTGGCTGCTGGTGGTGTGAGGCCCATCCTCCGTGATCCGGCTAATGAGCAAGCCGGACAGAATGTGGTGGGTGTCGTCGTCGGAGAAAACAATCACTCTGCCGCCAGAGGGGGAAACCGCCACGTGATCAACGGTGGGCACCCGCAATTGCCCGCCATCCGCCAGATGAATAGTGAATGGAACGAACGGTACAGTGTGGACGAGTTTTCGAATGTCAGCCGTCATACAATGACAAGGACGGTACTCCCTGCGGCGGGTTGAACGAAGCCGCTGCGCGGGGGGCTTCGCCGTGGTGACGACAGGGATTGCCCGGGAGCACACGCTCCGGGTGTATGAATCCATTATCACCACGGCAAAAATTCATCGCGTACCTCGTCCTTCGTCAACTGGCCCCGCGCACGGTCCAGTCCTATACCGACTGGGTCATCCAGTTGTCCCGCTTCCACAACCGCCCACCCGCTGATCTCGGCAACCCCGAGAGCTCCTCGTGGCTACTCCACCTCATCGAGCAACGCAAGCTCTCGGCTTCCTCCATCAATCTTGCCATCAACGCGCTCCGCTCCTTCTACGGTGGCCATCTCGGCCGTGAGATCGAGCCTCTCCTCGCCGGCGTCAAACGTCCCGCTCGCC
>CAMCFL010000545.1 GCA_945873715.1 Akkermansia muciniphila | reverse complement strand
CCTGGAAGTACGGCTACAAATCGATCAAGAGCGTCGTCAAGATCGAGCTCGTCCGCGACCAGCCGAAAACCCTGTGGGAATCCCTTTCGCCCGAGGAGTACCCGTTTGAATCCAACGTCGAGCCCAGGGTGCCGCACCCCCGTTGGAGTCAGGCCACCGAACGGGATCTCGCCACTGGCGACCGCATTCCCACCCTGCAATACAACGGCTACGCCAACGAAGTGGCGAAGCTCTACCCGGCCCGGTAACGGCGACCGCAGGCGAGGGGGTGACGAGGTTCATTCCCGGCGTGCCGCGGTGCCCACGAAACACGCGAATCACACGAATCAGACCAAACCTTCCCTACGCTTCAGAGGAGCTGTTTCGTGTGTTTGGTGTGATTCGTGGGCCATCAGCTTGGCGGGGGATTTCCCACCGACTCGCGGAACTCGTCCGAAAGAGCCCCTCACCCGCGTTTCTCGTCGGCGTCGATGTAGTCGACGAACGTCTGCAGATCGTGGCGATGTCCCAGACCCGACTGTTCCTTGCGCATCTGGAGCCGGGCCTGGAGTTCGGGATCACCCACGCGCCCATGGTTGAAAAGGTATTCACGGTGCGCGGTCTTCTCGGTCTCCGCGGCCACGGCATGGCGCGCCACCCAGTCGCAGACTTCGCCATCGGTGATCGAGTGGCGCACCACCTCGACCAACTGCTCCGGTTGAACCCCGGCGCGGTCAAGCCACAGCTTGTCGAACCCCTTGTGCAGGAAGTTGGCCTGGTAATCCGGGTGCAGACGCCCCGCCAGATGCAGCCGGATCTTGTCGATCAATCGCGGCAGGTACGCCCAGCCGGCCATGATCTCCTTCGGGCTGCGCGGATAGATGATGTCGCTCACTGCCCCCGAAAATGACGGGAGCCCGAGTCGGTGAGAAGGACGGATTCGTCCTCATCCTCCCCGAACCACCGGTTGCCAGCGGACACCGGGAACCCGAGGCTGTCGCCATGTCCACAATGGATTTTGACACGGTGGTCATCGGCGGTGGGTCGGCGGGATACGCAGCAGCCCGGACACTGGCCGCAGCCGGATGGCGTGTGGCCATGGTGGACGGGGCTGCCGAACTCGGCGGACTGTGCATCCTGCGCGGATGCATGCCCACCAAGGCACTGCTTCATGCCTCGGATCTCCGCCATGGATTCCGTCAGGCCGAGGTGTGGGGAATTTCCGCCCGGGATGTCGATGTGGACGTCCCGATGCTCTTCGGCCGCAAGGACGCGCTCATCGCTGAGTTTGCCCGTTACCGGCGCGAACAACTGGAAGCGGGAACCTTCGAACTCATCCGGGGACGCGCCGCATTCGCCGGTCCGCACACGCTCGCGATTCACGGACACCGATCCATCCGCGCCCGTCATTTCATCCTCGCGACCGGTTCAGTGATTGCTCCTCCGCCGCTGGATGCGCTGAAACACGCCGGATACCTGACCAGCGACTCCGCCCTGCTCCTCCAGCGGATCCCGGAGTCGATGATCGTGCTGGGCGGGGGTGCCGTGGCCCTGGAGTTCGCCCAGTTCTTCTCCCGCATGGGCTCACTGGTCTCGGTCGTCCAGCGCAGCCCGAACCTTTTGCGGAGCCTGGACCACGATGTCGCCGATGAACTGGAAACGGCGCTGGATCGCGAGGGTTTGCAGATCTTCACCGACACCCGCCTCCGCGATGTCCGACGCCGCGGACAAGAGAAGGAAGTCGTCTTCGAGGAAGCGGGACGCGAAGTGTTGCTGGCCGCCGAGGAGATCTTCCACGGGCTGGGCCGTCGTCCGGCCACCGAACACCTCGGACTCGAGCTCGCGGGAGTCGAGGTCCTCGACTCGGGGCGCATCGTGGTGGATGCCACCCAGCGCACGTCGGCTCCCCACATCTACGCCGCCGGGGACTGTTGCGGCCCGCATGAACTGGTGCACGTCGCCATCCTTCAGGCCGAGACGGCCGCCAGGAACCTGCTTCACCCGAACAAGCCGGTGGCCCTCGACGATCGTCTGTTGACCCAGGTGGTCTTCACCGACCCCGGTGTGGCCGTGACCGGCCTCGGCGAACGGGAGGCGGCCGAACGGCATCATGCCGTCCGGGTCGCCCGCTATCCCTTCAACGACCACGGGAAGTCGATGATCCTCGGTTGCCAGGAAGGATTCGTGAAATTGCTGGCCGATGCCCGCAGCGGCGAATTGCTCGGCGGCGCCTGTGTCGGGCCGCAGGCGGGGGAATTGATCCATGAGATCACCGTCGCCATCGCCGCCCGACTCACCGCCGCCCAATTCGCCGCCATTCCGCACTACCATCCGACCCTCGCGGAGATCTGGACCTACCCGGCCGAAGAACTGGCCGGTGCCTGAGTGCGGCGGGGCGACTCCCTCACCCCATCTTCGGGAAGAAGCGCGCGACATTCGCCTGCGTGATCTCCGAGAGCGTTGCCAGCGCCATGCCCCGCACCTCCGCCACCCGGGTGGCGATCTCCCGCACGTAGGCGGGTTCACAGCGCTTGCCGCGATACGGTACCGGCGCGAGATACGGGCTGTCCGTCTCGAGCATCAACCGATCCAACGGTGCCGCCGCGAGGGCCATCCGGATCTCGGCGGCGTTCTTGAAGGTCAGGATCCCGGTGAAACTCACCCACGATCCCAGGGCGATGACCTCCTCCATTTCCGGCACCGTGCCCACGAAACAGTGGAACACCCCGCGCAGCCGACTGGCGAACGGCTGGAACACCTCCATCGCCGCACGATACGCCGCGCGCTGATGCACGACCACGTTCAGTCCCAGGTCAGACGCCACCTCCAATTGCTGACGGAACACCGTCGACTGCTTCTCACAAAGTCGCTGGACATCGGCCGGGGTGGCACCGCTCTCGGCCGTGGGAAGGCGGTAGTGGTCGATGCCGCATTCGCCGATGGCCACCACCTTCGGATGTCGGGCCAACCGGGCCAGATCCACCCGCACATCGTCCGGAGCCTCCCCCGCGGCGTTCGGATGCCAGCCTACCGCGGCATAGACGCCGGGATGCCGATCCGCCAGATCCACCGCACGACGACTGCTTTCCAGATCGCAACCGATGGTCACGATCCGGTCGATCCCCGCTGCACGCGCCCGCTCGAGCACC
>CAMCFL010000544.1 GCA_945873715.1 Akkermansia muciniphila | reverse complement strand
TCAGGGAAGATGATCCGTTCCACCGAGCTGTGGCTGATGTCGCGTTCGTGCCACAACGCCACGTTCTCCAGGGCCGCAATGGCATTCCCCCGGAGCACCCGGGCCAGTCCGGTCAGACGTTCCCAGGTGATGGGATTGCGCTTGTGCGGCATCGCGCTGCTGCCCTTTTGCCCCACGGTAAACGGTTCCTCAGCCTCGAGGACCTCGGTCCGTTGCAGGTGCCGGAACTCCACCGCCCAGCGCTCGATGCTGGCCCCAGTGAGGGCCAGGGTGTTCATGAACTCGGCGTGCAGATCCCGCTGGATCACCTGCGTCGCCAACGGTGCCGGGCGCAGGCCCAGCTTGCGGCAGATGTACTTCTCCACCCGCGGCGAAAGATGGGCGCTGGTGCCCACGGCACCGGAGACCTTGCCGACGGCCACCACGTCGCGCACCCGGCGCAGGCGCTCTTCCGCCCGGCCGAACTCGTCGTACATCAGCGCCAGCTTGAGCCCGAAGGTGGTCGGCTCCGCATGGATGCCGTGACTGCGCCCGATGCACGGCGTCAGCCGATGTTCCCGGGCGCGTTTGGCGATGGTCTTGCGGGCCTGCTTCACGGCTTCCACCAGCAGATCCGCGCTCTGGACGAGCTGAACCGCAAAGGCGGTGTCCACGATGTCGCTGCTGGTCAGCCCGAAATGGAGCCAGCGGCTGGCCGGATCATTGATCTGCTCGGTGACGGCGGTGGTGAACCCGATCACGTCGTGGTTGAGGGTCTTCTCCAGTTCCTTGGCCCGCTCCACCAGTGCCTTGGGATCGGCCAGGCACCGCTCCACCCCGGCCTGGATCCGGCTGAAGTCAGCCGCAGGAACCACCTTCTCCTTCACCAACGCCTCCGAAGCCAGCAGCTCGACTTCGAGCCAGATCTTCAGTCGGTTTTCGTCAGTCCAAATCCCCCGCATCTGCGGGCGCGTGTAGCGCGGAATCATTCGCGGCAAATCGTAGTCGAAGGAACGGGTGAGGATCCAGCCTGACAACGACGCATCCTTGGGGGCCAACGACCAGGACCACGCTCCGGGGAACAGGTTCGTACCCCATCGCCCTGTGCGCGCCGTGGAAGGCTGCACCGCAACGCTCGTAGGCCACGGGATCCGGCCAGCCGCCGAAGACCGGTTGACGGCTTCCCTGCAAAAGGGGTCACACCACGCACGGCACCAACACCGCGTCGGTCATCCCATGGATGATCTTCTTGTCGGCCGGACAGATCGTCGCGAGGACTCCCCCCAGCTTCGGCCGGGCAGAGTCGCCGTCGCCGGCCACGAAATAGTAAGGACACAAACGGACCCGCCCGGGCATCGGAACCATGACCCCTGCCCCGTCCAGCCACGAGGTCGGCACCGTCCGCGGCTTGTGATAGCGCTGAAGTACGTGCGGGCTGGAGGGCCAGGCGGCGAGGGCCGAGTCCACGGCGGCCCCCCAGTCCTCCGCACTCAGGTCGCTCCCCAGGGACACTCCCCGGGCACCCCATGCCTGCGAAGAGAACCCGGAGACCTTCAGGATCAGATCGCGATCCCGCTGCGACAGGGTCTTCAACTGGTGCCAGTCGGTCAGTTCCAATCCGGGATAGGCCCCGTGCGGAGGCAACGGTTCCGGATCCATCACCCAGGTATAAGGCGTGACCTTGAGCATCCGTTCCAGGAATCCCTCCCCCAGTTCCGTTCGCCAGAAGCTTCGCAGGTTCCGGTTCCACAGGAGCCCCATCCACAGCTTCTCCTCGAACAGGGGCTTCGGTGGTGGGGTGAGCCGGATCTTCTTCTCCGCCGCCGCCGCGAACCATTCCTTCGATCGCGGCACATTCTCCAGATCGAACAACTCGAAGAAGCGGTACACCGCGTCTCCGTCCGTCACCCCATCAAAATCCTGTCCCACCACCTGGAACCGATCGCCCAGCAATCCCGCGAGCCACTCCATCTCCGGCCGGTAGGAAGCCGACTCCTCCGAGACCACCACCCGCACCCGTGCAGTCGCTCCGAAGATCGATTCGAACCCACGCAGCATGCCGTCGGCCCCGCCCAGAACCGGGTCCCCCAACCCAGCGTAGGTCGCATTCAGCCAGTGGGTGAGTCCGATGCCACCCGGGACCGAGTCCAACTCGGAGATGGCCATCCCACCTTCGGTCAGCAGGACGTCGGGTCGGATGACCCGGGGAAGGTCGTTCTTGAAACCCACGTTCCGTTGCCATGCGACCAATTCGGCCGGCTTGCCCTGGTCCAGCAGCGTTGCGATCCATCCGGGCATCTTTCCTTCGACACTGCGGCGGTAGAGGAGATTGGAAGCCCGATAGAACTGGAGCAGGACCCGACCCAACATCTCCAGATCCCGCACCAGATCCGCGCCCAGGGCCAGGGGCTGTGGCCCCACCCGCCAGTTCTGCCCGGCGAACAAACCGCCGGACGGCAGTGCCGCCTTCACCTGTCGTGCCCGCTCCAGATCCGTCATGGCCATCAACCTCCTACACGCCCGGGTCTCCGTCCACCGGCAGACCGGGAAGAATGGCCGCACGCTTTCCGTGCAACCGTTCCTTCAACGCCAGGCGGACGGAGTCGGGCACGAACGGCGTGACGTCGCCGCCCAGTCGGGCGATCTCCTTCACCATGCGCGAACTGAGGAAGGAGTAGGTGTCCTTGGGCATCAGGAAGAGCGTTTCCACCGACTCATTCAGCTTCCGGTTCATCAGCGCCAACTGGAACTCGAACTCGAAATCGCTCACCGCCCGCAACCCGCGCACCACCGCCGACGCCCCCTGTTGGACCACGTAATCCACCAGCAACCCATCGAACTGATCTGCCACTACGTTCTTGAGTCCTTCCCCCGCGACCACTTCCCGCACCATCGCCGTCCGCTCATCGAGCGTGAACAACGGCTTCTTCGAGTCGTTCATGGCCACCGCCACGATCACGCGGTCGAACAACCGCGCCGCCCGATGGATGACATCCAGGTGTCCATTCGTCAGCGGGTCAAAGCTTCCCGGGTAAATCACTGCGCGCATGCCGGACGGCCTTACGGCCTGCCGCTCATTTTCTCAATGACCAAATCCCTCGGAAGCCCTGTCCTACCCGGGTGCCGATCCTTCCCTCCCACCCGGAACCC
>CAMCFL010000543.1 GCA_945873715.1 Akkermansia muciniphila | reverse complement strand
CGACCAGCCATAGACTTCGGTCTCCGCGAACAGGCGGAACGGACGATTTCCAGTCTCCAATGACCGGGAAAAGATTGGCGATTTTAGCGCATTCGCAGGCAGCTCAATCTCGACGGGCAGGACAAATCCCTCTTCCGCACTGACCAGTTCCCAGAGGATCAGCAACCTTTCGAGCCGACCGTTCGCAGCATAGCTGCCGAGGCTGGGTGCCAGCATCTCAGGGTCCTTCCCAACCAACCAACAGGCCTCTTTCGTCTCCAACCTCGGCCAGTACTCGGCCCGAGCGACGTCCATATCGATCATGCCATCGATCGACTGCTCGTCAGAAGTGAGCGCTAGATCAACATCTCCAAACGCTGCCAATTGATCCCAATATTCAATCCACACAGGCTCGCCGGCCGGCCAGCTGATTTTCACGCTCGAATCAAACATAACGAGAGACGCCATCGGCGTCGGCCAGTGACACCCCGACGTTTTGCCACGCGGCACTGGTACCCGCAACGATCGATTGCCCGCTTGAATCCTTCTGAAGTAAGCCCAAGCTTACCAGAGAATCATGAATGCAACCATCTCGAGCAAGGGGCAGTTGGTCATCCCGGAGAGCATCCGCGAGCAGGCGCGACTTCAGCAGGGTGACCAAGTGGACATCGGCTTTGTCGACGGCCTGGTGGTCCTGCGGAAGCGTCTTCGGCTCTCTGCTTCCCAGGTCCGGGCGATGCTGGCCGGCGGAGGCGAACTCCCCGACGTGACCCCTGCGGTGGAGCGCGAGGTTGCGGAAGTCGTGGCCGACGTCCGGAAGGGCCGTCGCCGCCGGAAGGAGACTGCTTGAAGCGCGTTGTTTTCGATACCAACACCGTGGCCAGCGCCTCCTTCTGGAAGGGCACACCCATGGAATGTCTGCGAGCCTGGCAGGATGGACGGTGCGAGGCATTGGTTAGCCCGGCCATCCTGGCCGAGTACGGCGAGGTAACCGATCGCCTGCGGGCACGCTATCCAGAGCGTTCGCCGGTCAGATGGGCGGAAGCGCTCGCTGCCAGTGCGGAGCTGGTCTTCCCGAACGTGCGGCTTCGGGGCATCACACCGGATCCAGACGACGAGGTCTTCCTGGAGTGTGCCGTCGCCGGCGAGGCGGACTTGCTGGTAACCGGGGACAAGCGCCATCTCCAAAGCCTGGTTGAAGTGCGCGGTGTTCGGATCGTGTCACCTGCTGCGTTTCTTGAGCTCCTCCGGGAAGAGCAATGAACGAGCGGGGGGCGCATCTTGAGCTGTAGGCCGCCTGCCCTCAGGCGGCGATGTGAAAGCGCCCGCTGAGGGCAGCGGGCCTACATTCGTGACAGCTAACTCAAGATGCACCCGAACGCGGGCGGCACCGGATTCCCCCCTTGCACGGGACCCGAACAAGGCTAAGCCTCCCCGCATATGTTCGTTCGCCCGCTTTTGCTTCTCGCCCTGGCCACGCCCTTGGCAGCCCAGAACCCTGGTCAACCGGCCCAACCCGGCTACATCGGCAACCTCGACCTGACCACCAGCTACGTCCCTGACTCGGGCATTCGCGTCGGATCCACCGACCTGGGCGACATCGACACATTCCAGAACCGGATCAAATACACCGGCACGTTCATTTCCGGGGGCTCGGTCAACTGGTCGATGGGCTTCGAGGCGGAGCGGTTCGGCTTCGGCCTGGACACGAGTTCGATGCTGCCGACCACCCTCGGCTCGGTCAGTCTGCCGCTGGGGATCAATTGGAAGATCAATTCGAAGTGGGCCTTTCTCGCCGAGGTGTCCCCGGGGATTTACAGCGACTTCGTCGAGATCAGCGCCTCCGATTTCAATGCGCCTCTCATCGCCGGCCTGTCTTACGCGGTGAACGAGAACTTCCTGTTCTTCCTCCAGCTCAGCCTGGATACGCGGCGCGACATCCCCATCGTGGGCGGTCCCGGTTTTCGCTGGCAGATGAGTCGTCAATGGGCCCTCTCCATGCTGGTCCCGCGGCCGCGGGTCGAGTTTCGTCCGAATGACGCCTGGATGCTGTACGCCGGTGCCGAGTTGGTCGGTGGTGCTTACCAATTGAGCACCGAACACGGCACCCGACGCGGTGATGCCCAGTTCGATGACGTCAACATGACCTACCGCGAGATCCGCGCCGGGATCGGAGCCATCTGGAACGTGGGGCATGGCTTCCGCCTCGAAGCAGCCGGCGGATGGGTCTTCGACCGTCGTTTCGTCGTGGATGAAGAGCGCCGGCAATGGAATGGCGAGGGCGCTCCCTACGCCCGCCTGCAACTGGCCTACCGCTACTAGATTCATTCTTCATGACTGGCGACCCCTCCCCGGGCGGCACCCTACGCCTTGCCAAGGTCGGAACCACTGCCGAGGGCCGACGCCTCGCCGAGGACGACGCCCGGATCGCCAACTGGAAGCGCTGGGGGCCTTACCTGCCCGACCGGCAATGGGCAACGGTCCGCGAGGACTACTCGGCGGACGGCAATTGCTGGGATTACTTTCCCCATGATCATGCCCGCAGCCGTGCGTATCGGTGGGGTGAAGACGGATTGCTCGGGTTCACCGATCGCCAGTGTCGACTCTGCATCTCCTTTGCCCTGTGGAACGGGCAGGATCCGATCCTGAAGGAACGCCTGTTCGGCCTGACCAACGCCGAGGGCAATCATGGTGAGGACGCCAAGGAACAATGGTTCCATCTGGATTCGACGCCGACACACAGTCTGTCGCGGGCCCTCTACCGCTATCCGCAGGCAGCCTTTCCCTACCGCCGGTTGGTGGAGGAGAACCAACGTCGTTCCCGCGAGGAACCGGAGTTCGAACTCCACGAGACCGGCGTGTTCGACCACGACCGTTTCTTCGACCTCGAGATCACCTACGCCAAGCAGTCCCCCGACGACCTGCTCATCCGGATCCAGGTGACCAACCGGGGGCCGGCGGCGGCCACCCTGCATCTCTTGCCGACGCTCTGGTTCCGCAACACCTGGTCGTGGAACTGCACTCACGAAGGCTGTTCTCCCCGGCCACGATTGCGCGCCCTGGACAACGCCACGATCGAAGCCGTCCACGAAAGCCTGGGCACCTACCGCCTGGAGGTCGGGCCCGGGCCCGATGGGAATCAGCCGCCTTTCT
>CAMCFL010000542.1 GCA_945873715.1 Akkermansia muciniphila | reverse complement strand
CCACTCCCCATCATCTCCGCCTGCGGAAGAAGATCCTCGACGAGAACTCCCGCAAGCGCTCGGAGAAATCCCGCGCGATCAAGTTCATCGAAGATCAGGCGAAGTAATCGCACTGCACGTCCGGAGGTTGGCCTCCGCAAGGTGCATGGACGGGCCGGGTCCTTCGGGACCCGGCCCTTTTCATTTCCCGGGCTTCCCAGCCCGCGGATTCACCCTCAAACTCCGGGCACATGGCCAAGCTCGGCATCCTGATCTCCTGCGGGCCGGATCGACCCGCCTTCCGGCACGGCGTGCAGTTGGCGCGGGCAGCGCTCGGACGCGGGGTGGACGTGTACCTGTACTGCCTGGACGACGCGGTGGCGGGGGTGCGGGATCCGGATCTGCAAGGCCTGAAACCCCGGGGACTCAAGCTCTACGCCTGCGCCTTCGGTGCCCAGCAGCGCGGCTTGCCCGTCGACGACTCCGCTGCCTACGCCGGGTTGACCGTGGTCAGCGACCTGGTGGCCGCCACCGACCGTTTCGTGAGCTTCAATTGATCCGGGATCGGGAAACCTCCTCCACCCATGAGCCAGATGACACCGACGACTCCCAGGCCGGCAGACGTGAAGATCCGGACGACGGCCCGTCCTTTGGTCCTCTTCCTGGTGACGAGCGATCCCCGCGAGACCCATCGACCCGCGGAAGCCATCCGGGTCGCCGCCGGGTTGGGCACCTGGAAGAAGGCCGACGTCCGCGTGTACCTCCGTGGCCCCGCGATCCGCGCTCTGGGCGAGTGGGTCGATGACCTGATGGAGGAGGACAACTTCACCCGGTACCTGCCGATCCTCCGCGAGTGGGGACATCCGATCTGGGTCCAGGCCGGTGCCGTGGATGCGGCCGACCTGGGCGAGGCCACCACGCCCTATGAGGCGATCGATGATGTCGAGTTGTCACGACGCTGCGCGGAAGCGAGTTCGATCCTGCGATTCTGAATTCCCAATGAAAACGGTTCTCCATCTCCTGAACGGTCCGCCGGACGAACTCACGGCGAAGGTCATTGAGTCCCAGCGGGCCGAGGGGTTCGTGGTCGAAGTGATCCGCCTGGATGAGACCCAGGACTGGGGGGCGGTGGTCGACCGGGTGATGCAGGCCGAGTCGGTGGCGACGTGGTGAGGCGGACGGTCTGGCTTCTCAAGCCGATGAACCCAGAAGCACGAGTTCTATCCACAGAGGACACCGATTTCACAGATGAAGAACCCGTTTCCCGCCCCGGCAACCTCACCCGCAAGGTGAGAGCGATCCTGCGCCTTGGCCGCGGCCAAGTGCCTCTCCATCTGTGTCATCTGTGTCATCTGTGGATCAACCGTTGCGGCTTCTCCCGGCGATGAATCCGATCCGCCATCTCGCTGGGTTTCTGCGGACGGTGGAGGGCCGGACGCGTTTCTGGCTGTGGGTGTTCTGTTGGTTGATCTGCCTGTGCGTCCAGACGGGAACGCTGGGCGAGGTGAACACCACCGAGCGGCTCAAGGCGACCCGATGGCTCTGGCAGGACGTGCCTCAGGCCGATCATTCCGGTTGGATGGTTCGCGGCCGCGACGGGAAGAACTTCGTCACCTATGGCCTGGGCCAGAGCCTGGTCATGCTTCCGGCCGATCTGGTGGCCGGCGCCCTGGAGCGGTTTGTCGGGCCCCCGCGGCTGAAGGAGAAGTTGCGTGAGTTCGTGGTGGCGGTCCTGACGTTCCCTCCGTTGTGCGCGACGGCGGCCTTGATGGCGTATCTGGTCCTGCTGGAGGCGGGCTTTGGCCGTCCGGCGCGGTTGGGAGGTGCCCTCGGGTTGCAGTTGGCGAGTTCGTTCCTGCACTACTCCCAGGATCACGAGGAGAACAGTCTCATGGTCCTGCTGGGCCTCATCCTGATCCACGCCGCCTTGCGCTGGTGGAACACCGGTCGCAGTTCGGTCCTCTGGCCGGCGGCCGTGGCAATCGGGTTCGGATTTCTGATCCGACAACCCTTCCTCGCCGTTCCCGCGGGAGTCGCGCTGGCGATGTTCGGGCTCCAGTGCCATCGGCGGAAGGGATTGGAGGAGATTTCCCTGGGTGTAGGCCGCCTGTCCGCAGGCGGCGATGAGGCAACGCCCGCTGAGGGCAGCGGGCCTACAACTGTCCATGGGGCTTCCCTTGAGGATACCCCCTCCCCAACGCCGACCTCCGGTTCTCCGCAGCCAGTCCCCGCCCCCCGGAATTGGTGGGTCGCGATGTTGATTCTGGCCGCCGGGGCGCTGACCGGCTTCGCGGTCGAACGGATCTATCATCATCACCGGTTCGATCGGTGGACGGGCACCTACTTCTCGATCGCATCCGAGCAGGCGCGTCAGGACAACCCGGCATTGCCCGAGGGATGGATGTTGATGGGCGATTTCTGGGAGGGCTTCTGGGGACCTCTGGTGACCCCGCAACGGTCGCTGGTGATGTTCGACCCGTTGGTGTTGCTGGTGCCGTTGGTGCTTTGGGCATCGGCGGGAAATCTCCGACGCCGGACCGGTTGGCTCCTGGCGGGAATGTTCCTCGCCTTCATGGCTCAGGTGGTTTTCTACGCCCGGTACATCGCCTGGGAAGGGGCCGCGGCGTGGGCGAACCGGCATACGCTGGTGCCGGTCGATCTCGCGGTGGTCCTGATCGCCGCGTTGACGATCGAGGGTTGGCGTCGGATGCCCTTCTGGGGACAGACCCTTTCCGCGCTGGTCGTCGCCTACTCGCTCAGCGTCCAGGTGGCTTCGGTCGTCTATCCGGATGCCCTCGAAGGCTACGCCGCGGGCGTGGTTCACAAGCCGGGTGGGATCCGGTTCGAACGGCCCCTCTGGGTGGTCGGGCAGCGCTTTGAATCCGTGTGGGACGGGATCCGCGGCAGGGAATATCCGAATCCGGACGGACGGCCGTTCCACCGGGTCTGCCTCGCGCCGGCGGTGGCAACCCGGGAATTTCCCCGTCTGGCGTGGGTGGCCTGGGGAGGATGGCTGGGCGTTCTGGGATTGGCGGTGTTCGCCGCGTTGCGGTTGTTCAAAACGACGGTAGGGGAAGGGCAGTGTTTACCACCACGGAGCAACGAAGCCACGTGAGGGGAGGAAACCGGGGCGGTCGTGGCCGCCGTGGTGTCGTGG
>CAMCFL010000541.1 GCA_945873715.1 Akkermansia muciniphila | reverse complement strand
AGGAGGCCGTCTCCAACGCGATCCGTCATGGACGCGCCACCCGGATCGAAATCGGGCTGGCGGCGGTGGGCGAGCGGGTGCATCTCGCCATCCAGGACAACGGCCGGGGCCTTCCGCGCCTGCCGGGCCGGAAGAAGGGCATGGGCCTCCGCATCATGCAGTACCGGGCCGGGATCATCGGTGGGTCCCTGGTCATCCAGAGTGAACCCACCGGCGGAACGACCGTCGGCTGTTCCGTGCACCTCCACCGGCCCAGTCCCGCCAGGGACGCATCCATTTCCAATGAAACCAAAAAGCGGAACCGCCCCCGTCGCAAAGCGCGTCCTGCTGGTCGATGACCACCCCATCACCCGACAGGGCCTTGCGGCCATGATCGGAATGGAGTCGGGGCTCGCCGTCTGTGGCGAGGCCGAGAACGCGGCCGAGGCCCTGACGGCGGTGCAGCGGTTCAAGCCGGATCTCATCCTGCTCGACCTGAGTCTTCCCGGACGAAGCGGGTTGGAGTTCCTCAAGGACCTGACTGCGGCCCATCCCGGCATTCCCGCGCTGGTCCTGTCGATGCACAACGAAGCGCTTTACGCCGAGCGGGCCCTGCGTGCCGGTGCACGGGGGTACCTGATGAAATCGGCAGGTGGAAAGGCCGTGATGGAAGCCATCCGGACCATCCTGCAGGGCCAGATCTATGTCAGCCCGGCGGTATCCGCCCGGATTCTTGAATCCCTTCGGGAGACGAAGCCCATTCCAAATGGGGGGGATGGCGTGGTCCGCAAGCTCACCGACCGGGAGTTCGAAATCTTCCAACTCATCGGGCAAGGGCTGGGAACCCGCGAAATCGCCGGTCGCCTCCATCTGAGCATCAAGACCGTCGAGGCACACCGGGCCCACCTGAAGGAGAAGCTCGGAGCCAAGGATGCCCCGGCCCTGATGCGGGAGGCGGTCAGCTGGGTGGAGTCGCAGTCGGGCGTGTAATACGGAACTCGGGTTTGACGGATGCATCCCCGCGTGGAACACACCCCGGGTGCAACCGATGCTCGAAATCCGGGAACTGACCAAGACTTACCGGAGCGGCGTCCACGACCTGACGGTCCTCGACCGGGTTTCGATCTCGGTGCTTGCCGGTGAGACCTGCGCGATCGTGGGCCCCTCCGGATCGGGCAAGACAACCTTGCTGGGCCTCGCCGCCGGGCTCGACACCGCGACGTCCGGTTCGGTTCACCTCGCCGGCCATGATCTTGGAAGCCTGGATGAAGACGCCCGCGCACGGGTCCGAAACCAGCACGTGGGGTTTGTGTTCCAGAACTTCCAACTCTTCCCGACCCTGACGGCCCTTGAAAACGTGCTGGTTCCCCTGGAACTCCGCGGCACGCGTCCCGATCCGGCAGAAGCCCTCAGACTGCTGGAGGAGGTCGGGCTCAAGAATCGGATGGATCACTACCCCATCCAACTCTCCGGCGGCGAACAGCAGCGGGTGGCCATCGCCCGGGCCTTCGTCACCCGCCCTGGCCTCCTGTTCGCCGATGAACCCACCGGCAACCTTGACGGCGACACCGCCCGACGGGTGATCGACATGCTCTTCGACCTCAATCGAACGGCGAAGACCGCCCTGGTGCTGGTGACCCACGATCTGGACCTGGCGCAGCGATGCGGACAGGTCCTGCGGCTCCGTCATGGTCAGAGCGTCACGGTATGAACCTCGTCACTGCCCTCGCTCAGTCCTGGGTCTGGCGCCTGGCGTGGCGGGACTCGCGCTCTTCCCGCCGCCGTCTCGCACTTTACTCGCTCAGCATCTCCCTCGGCATCGCCGCTCTGGTCGCGGTGGGTTCCCTCGGTGCCTCCGTCCGACAGGGAATCGACGAACAGGCGAAATCACTCCTGGGCGCTGATCTCGTCCTCAGTTCGCGCAAGGCGTTCGGCGAGGAGGAAAAGACGCTGTTCCAAGCCCTGGGTGGCGAGCGCAGCGATGAGGTCAGCTTTGCCTCCATGCTGCTCTTTCCAGGGAACGGAGGTACCCGCCTGGTCAACGTCCGGGCATTGACCGGTGCCTTCCCCTACTACGGGCGCCTTGAGACCGATCCCCCGGAGGCAGCCGAGGCCTTCCGCCGCGGCGAAGGCCTGCTGGTGGAGGAGAGCGTGGCGCGACAGTTCGAGGTCCAGGTCGGTGATGCCGCCAAACTCGGGGAATGGCAGACCCGGATCGTGGGACTGTTGCGCCGGGTTCCCGGCGATTCCGTCGCCTTCGCCAACCTGGCTCCACGCGTCTATCTTGCCGGCGACCGACTCGCAGACACCGGACTGATCGGACGCGGTTCCCTGGTGCGCTACCGCACGCTGATCCGCCTCCCGGGGGATGCCGCCGAGATCCGGCAGACCGTCGAGGGCCGGCGGCAGCGATTCCGGGAATTGCGGCTCGATGTCGACACGGCGGAGAAGCGGAAGGAAGACCTCGGCAAGGCGGCCGAGAACCTCAACGGCTACCTCAATCTGGTGGCGTTCATCGCCCTGCTGCTGGGAGCCGTGGGCGTCGCCAGCGCCATCCAGGTCCACGTGCAGCAACGACTGCCCCAGGTCGCCGTGCTGCGTTGCCTCGGGGCACCCATGGCGGCGACCTTTGCAGTGTACCTCGCCCAGGCCCTCGCCCTGGGTACCCTCGGAGTCAGTCTTGGGATCGTCCTCGGCGCGCTGATCCATCGCCTGGTGCCGGCGGTGCTGGCAGGGGCGTTGCCGTTCCCCATCCACGTCCAGTTCTCCTTCATGGCGGCCGCTCAGGCAGCCCTGGCCGGCCTGGGTGTCGCCACCTCCTTCGCCCTCCTCCCCCTGCTGGCCGTCCGCCGCGTCTCCCCGCTGGCCGCCATTCGGGCTGCCTACGACAGCCCCCGCCAGACCCGCGATCCGATCCGCATCCTGGTGATCGCCGGAATCTCGCTGGCGGTCCTGGGCTTCGCGCTGCTGCAGACCCGGGATTGGAGGCATGGCCTCGGATTCGCCGTTGGCCTCGGATTCGCATTTATCGTCCTGACAGGGGCCGCCCGGATGCTGGTCTGGTTCGCCCGACGCTTCCAGCCCGCCGGGTTGCCGTTCGCGTGGCGGCAGGGCTTTGCCAGCCTGCACCGGCCGAACAACCGGACCGGCACCCTTCTCGTCGCC
>CAMCFL010000540.1 GCA_945873715.1 Akkermansia muciniphila | reverse complement strand
TGGATCTTCCGCAGCAGGGCGAGGGCAACCTTTTGGTTCACCAGATTGTCCTCGGCCAGCAGGATCTTGAGCGAACCGATGGTCACCCCCGGCGCGGCATCCCCGCGGCCGGCGGTCAGGGTCCGACGGTCGAAGGCGTCCTCGCCCCGCACCACGGCCCGCAGGGTATCGAGCAGGCGCACGCGCTTGACGGGTTTCACCACGTAGGCGGCCACCCCGACGGTCCGGAGCAGGCCGACGTCCAACCGCTGGCCCAGTGGCGACGCCAGCACCAGACGGGCGCGTTCCAACCCGCGGGTGAGGTGGATCTCATGCGCCAGCGACATGGCATCCATGTCGGGCAATTCGAGATCCAGAATGGCGAGGTCGAAGGGGTGACTGGCTTCGGCCGCGGCCCGCAGTGCATCCAACCCTTCGCGGGCCGTGCCCGCCAGGCTGGGAAGGAATTCCGTCCCCGCCATCTCGTGCAGGAAAATCTGCTGGGTACGCGCGTGATCCTCCACGATCAACACCCGGCAGGGTGGCAAAACGGGTTCGTCCACCGGCGCGGCCGCAACGCGACCCACCCGCAGGGTGAACCAGAAGGTCGAACCCTGGCCCAGGACGCTCTCAACCCCCATCTCTCCGCCCATGCCGCGCACCAATCCGCGGCTGATCGAAAGTCCGAGTCCGGTTCCTCCGAACCGTCGGGTGGTCGAACCGTCGGCCTGGACGAACGGTTCGAAGATCTTTCCCAGGACCTCAGAGGCGACTCCGACTCCGGTATCGGTGACCTCACAGCGGACGAACAACCCGGAGCAATCCTCCGAGGTGAAGCGGATGCGGACCGCGACCTCCCCGTGCTCGGTGAACTTGACGGCGTTGTTGACGAGATTGGTGAGAACCTGACGGACGCGGCCGCCGTCCCCCTGGACCTGGGCGGGAATGGCGTGGTCGATCCAGACGGTGAACTCCAGGTGTTTGCCGAAGGCGCGTTCTGCCAACAGTTCCGAGGTATCCTCCACCAGGTCGCGAAGATCGAAGGGAAGGTTCTCGAACTCCATCTTGCCGCTCTCGATCTTCGAGAAGTCGAGGATGTCGCGGAGGATGGTGAGCAATCCGTCGGCGCAGGAACGCAGGGTCTCCAGATGATCGCGCTGTTCGGGAGTGAGTGGCGTGTCGAGCAACAGACGCGTCATGCCCACGATCCCGTTCATCGGCGTCCGGATCTCGTGGGAGGTATTGGCGAGGAACTCGGACTTGGCGCGCGCACTCTGGATCGCCGCGTCGCGGGCCATCTGAAGCTCCTGCTCGGCCTGCTTCCGGGTGGTGATGTCCTCGACGGTCCCCTCGTAGTACAGGAGACGTCCGGAATCGTCGTGGACCGCCCGGGCGTTCTCGGCGATCCAGATGATGCTTCCGTCGCGCCGATACACCTGACTCTCGAAATGCTCGATCCGGCCGTGCTCCTGCATCAGTCGCTGGAACTCCAGGCGGCGCGCGGGATTGACATAGAGTTGCTTGGCGATGTTGGTGCGTTCCGCGATCAGCTCACTGGCGGACTCGAACCCGTAGATCCAGGCCAACGCGGGGTTGGCGGATTCGTAGTGCCCGTCGGGAGTCGTCTGGAAGATGCCGTCGAGGGCGTTCTCCACGATGCTTCGGTACTTGGCCTCGGCCGATTCGATCTGCTGATGGGCCTCCTTCAGGTCGGTGATGTCCCGCGAGACGCCGAAGGTCCCGACAATCTGCCCACGGGTGTCCCGCAACGGCAGCTTGCTGGTGAGTACCCAGGAAGCGCTCCCGTCCGGCCAGACCTCCTTCTCGGTCTTGCCATCAATGGGCACGCCGGTGGCCAGGATGCGGCGTTCATCCGCCAGCGCCTGCTCGGCATGTTCCCGGTCGAAGAGCTCCAGATCCGTCTTCCCCACCAGTTCCAAAGGATTCGCCCGGCCCACCTTGTTGGCGAAGGCGCGGCTCGCCCGCAGGATCCGGCTGTCGGCATCCTTGAAGTAGATGGCGTCGGGTGCGTACTCGAGGAGCGTCTGGAGCAGGTCGCGCTCATGCGCCAACTCCTCCTGCGTCCGCCGCTCCGCCGTCACGTCCCAGAACATCCCCTGGATGCCGACCCGTTCCCCGTTGGAATCCAGCAGCGGCGTCTTGATCACATGCACGTAGTTCCGCTCGCCGTCCTTCGTCAGGTTCTCTTCCGTGGCCTCGAAGGATCCGCCCTGCTCCACCAACTGCCGATCGTCCCGCTGGAACTTCTGGGCCAGTTCCCAGGGGAACAATTCGAAGTCGGTCATCCCGATGATCTGGTCACGCGACTTGCCCACTGCCCGGCAGAAGCGGTCGTTGACGAAGGTGAAGCGCCCGTTGAGATCCTTGCGGAAGATGTTCTGGGGAAGGCCTTCGACCAACGCCTGATAGAAGGCCTCGCTCTCGCGCAGGGCCATGGTGGTCCGGCGGTGTTGCTCGTTGGTATGGGCGAGGGACCGCGCCTGATGCCGCAACTCGAGGTGCAGGACCACCTTGTGCGCCACCGTCTGCAACGCCGCCCGCTGCCGGACCGTCGGTCGTCGGGGAACCCGGTCCATGACCAGCAACACCCCGGCCCGGCCGCCCTGCGGAGTATCCACCGGCATGGCCAACACCCAGCGGTAGGCCGAACCTTCGAGTTCCGGACATTCGCGGACCTCCAGGCTGCCGCCCTCGCGCAGGGTGCGACGGGCCACGGCCTCGATCATCATGGCATCCTCGGCGCGCAGGCCGCTCTGGCCCTCCACCTTCAGATCGTCGCCTTCGCACAGCACGACGGCCGTGGCGGACACCTGCGCCACCTGGGTCGCAAGGTTGGCCAGATCATCCAGCGGGCCACCAAGACCGGAAGCATTCGAAGGGGAACTCATAGGCGACGCCACCAGACTCCCGGCCGCCAAGGCAACGTGTCAACGCCGGCGATGGACCCGGCGACCTTTCCAAACCCAGGAGCGAGCGTCGGAGGGACGAATTGCCTCTTCTGGCCGCACCTGCTTCGATCCCGCCATCGAAGCCTCGTCCGCCATCGCCTCCCCGATCTCCGCCACGGCACCCCGGGGCGGAGCGCATCGCATCCTGCTTTCCACGCTGAATGCCAAGTATCCGCATGCAGCCTTCGGCCTTCGTTAC
>CAMCFL010000539.1 GCA_945873715.1 Akkermansia muciniphila | reverse complement strand
GACCATCGCCAAGAAGGCCGGCGTCACGCTCGCAGCCCTCAAGGCCGCCAATCCGTCGGTCGACTGGAACAAGCTCAAGGTCAACCAGGCGCTCGTCATCCCGGCGGCAACCGCCGCTCCGGCCGTCGGCACGACCCCGACCCCGGGCGCGTCCGGCTCCGGCAGCGCCGCGCCGGCCGCCGATGGCACTTCCTACCAGGTCCGTCCGGGTGACACCGGATCGAAGATCGCCAAGAAGACTGGTGTTTCCTGGAAGTCGATCCGGGCCGCCAACGGGCTGACTTCCGACAACATCCGTCCGGGCCAGAAGCTGACGATTCCTGCCAAGGGTTCGACGGCAGCCGCCCCGGCGGGTGGTACGGTTCCGCCGCCCTCACCGGGCCTGACTCCGACGGCCACCGCGTTGCCGTCGCTGCCGGGTCAGTAGGGCTGGGGTCAGGGGATCCGGCGGGGCCGCGCGCCTCAACCGGTCCGTCGAATCCCCGGGGCAGACGAAGGAAGACCGACGACCACAACCTGCATGAGAACGATCACGACGCTGTTGGTGCTGGCGGTGGGTGCGCTGGTGGCACTGAGCCTGACGATCCTGTCGAGTGCCACGATGCTCGATGCCGAGCCGGACGCCTCGTTGCTCAGCCAGGCGATGGCGTGTGGTGCGGGGGTGGTGGGGATGGTGGTGGCGGCCTCGCTGGATTACCGGCGCTGGTCGCGCAGTGTGTGGTGGATCTACGGGGGAGCGATGCTCCTGCTCGTCCTGGTGCTGTTGATCGGGCACGAGGCCAAGGGCGCGCGCCGTTGGTTGTGGGGAACCCAGCCGGCGGAGATCGCCAAGCTCGCGTTGATCGTCCTGCTGGCGTGGTACGGCAGTCGTTATGAGTCGCAGATGAACCAGTTCTGGAAGGGCATCTGCGGAAGCGTGGCCCTCGCCGCGCCCCTCATCGCCCTCGTCCTGCTCGAACCGGATCGCGGCACCGGTGCCTTGATGGTCGGACTGACCGTGCTCGTGCTGTTGGTGGCGGGAGCCCGCTGGATCTACATCGGGGCTCCGGTCCTGATCGGCGGTGCGGTCATCGCGGCCATGGTGGTGTCGAGCCCCATGGCACGCGCCCGCATTGATGCCTGGATCCATCCCGAGGCCCATCGCGACGGTGCTTCCCATCAGGTTCGCAAGGGACTGTATGCCTTCGCGGAAGGTGGGATCGAAGGACGCGGCCTGGGGAAGGGGACCCTGAAGTACAATGTTCCGGAGGTGCACACCGACTTCATCCTGCCGGCGGTGGGAGAAGAGCTGGGGTTGACCTTCACCCTCTCGATCGTTGGCGCTTACCTCGCCATCCTGGTGTGTGGCCTGACGGTGGCCCTGCGTGCGGCCGACACTTTCGGACGCCTGCTGGCCGTGGGGATCACCCTTCTGATCTGTGCCCAGGCGATCATCAACATCGGCGTCGTTACGGCAGTCTTTCCCAACAAGGGAATGCCGCTTCCTTTCGTCAGTCGCGGCGGTTCGAACATGGCCATCCTGATGACCCTCGTCGGGATGCTGGTGGCTGTCGCACGCGCTTCCACGACGGCTCCCGAAGTTCCCCAGCCCCGGCGGAAGTCGCGGGGACGCCGGGCCAACAATCCGTTCTCGGGTGATCCCGATCTCTCCGAAGCCGTATGAGCTTTCATCAACCGATCCACGTCGCGATCGCCTGTGGAGGCACGGGCGGACACCTGTTTCCTGGCCTCGCGGTGGGGCGTGCGCTCCGGCGTCGGGGAGCCCGGGTGACCCTGCTCATCTCCCCCAAGGAGGTGGATCAGCAGGCGGTCCGCGGAGTCTCCGACCTGCAGGTGGCCTCGTTGCCGGCGGTGGGGTTGCAGGGGGGCAATCACCTTGGGTTCGGCTGGGCCTTCTGCCGCTCTTTCCTGGCAGCGCGTGCCCTGTTCAGCCGCGCCACCCCGGAGATCGTCCTCGCCATGGGCGGGTTCACCAGCGCACCGCCCATCCTGGCCGGACGCACCTCCGGCGCGGCCACCGCGCTCCACGAATCCAATACCATTCCCGGCCGGGCGAACCGGATCCTCTCCCGGGTGGTCTCCACGGCTTTTGTCGGTTTTGCCGAGACGGTTTGCCGCTTTCCCGAGGTTCGCGCGGAGGTCACGGGGACGCCCGTCCGGGAATCATTTTCCGTCCGGGATCCGGGAAATGCACGGCAGGCGTTGGGTCTGGCCGCGGATCGACCGGTCCTTTCCATCCTGGGCGGCAGCCAGGGGGCCTCGGGGCTGAACGAGGTGGTGAAGGGTGCCTTGCCCGCCCTGGCCCGACGCTGGCCCGGCTTGCAGTTCATCCATCTCGCGGGTCCCCGCGATGTCGCCGCGCTCCAGGCCGCTTACGCGAGCGCCGGATTGCAGGCCGTGGTCCTCGCCTTTTCCGATCGGGTCGATGAGATCCTCGCGGCGTCGACGGTTGCCGTGGCCCGCTCCGGCGCTTCCACCCTCGCCGAGTTTGCCGCCATGGCGCTTCCTTCGATCCTCGTCCCGCTGCCGACCGCGGTGGACGACCACCAACGGCACAACGCCGAGGCGTTCGTCCGGGTCGGTGCGGCCCGTTGTCTGGCGCAACGCGATGCCCAACCCCGGGTGCTGGTCGATCTGCTGGGCGACCTCCTCGATGGCGGTCCTGCGCATGAGTCGATGTCGGAAGCCGCCGGGCGACTGCATCGGCCCGACGCCGCCGATCGCATTGCCGACCGCCTCCTCTCGCTGGCGTCGGGTCCGTTCGGGGTGCGCGCCGAATCTCCTGCCCGGGTCCGGCGGGAGGAACCGCCGGTCCGCCGGGTGACGCTTCCGGTTGGCGGAACCTTTTCAGCCAAGCCGCTGGGGTCCCGGGAGCCCGTCAACACCCCATGACTTCCCTCAAACTCAGCGCAGTCCCGTTGCCGGCAGCGGAGGCGGGTGCCATCGACCTCGCCCTGCGGATCTCCGATCTGCATGCCGATCTGCGGGAGGAACTCGCCGAAGGCACCGTCCTGAGGCGCGACGAATTCCTCGCCCGCCGTACCACCCTGCGCGTCGGCGGGCCGGCGGATCTCTATGTCGAACCGGGCTCCGAAGCGGACCTGGCGGCGTCCGTCCAGTTTGCCCGGCTCCACGATGTGCCGGTGCTTTTCCTTGGGCGGG
>CAMCFL010000538.1 GCA_945873715.1 Akkermansia muciniphila | reverse complement strand
GACAACGGGTCGAACTCGGATTTCCCCACCGGCGGAGGTACAGCGATCCGACTTCTTGCCGCATCAACGACGACCTCGAACGGGTCCACCTGCCCTTTCCTTTCCAGCCGGGCATTGAACCGAAGCGGAGCCGTGTTTGGAATGGCCACGGAGAAGCAGGGAAGCGGGGGCCGGACCAAACGCTTCGACCAAATCCCGGTGCAACGGAGTCCCACCGCTCCACCGCGGCCAATGCCCGTGGTTCGCCGCCCGCAGCCTTGGGAAGAATGCTGTCGCCAAGCGGCGACGGGGTTGGTAACAGACTCCGACTTCGGTCATGGGCGAGTGGCGCAGCGGTTAGCGCAGCTGCCTTACACGCAGTTGGTCGGGGGTTCGAATCCCTCCTCGCCCACCATTTCTGGAAGCCCGCTACCAGCGGAACACCAACTGTTGGATGCGCCCCTCCTGCAATCCGCTGACCCCCAGTCCGAGCAGGCGCAACGGTCGATGCACCAACCGATGCTGCGCCAGCAGCCAACAGCCGAGGCGGTACACGTCGCGCGCCTGGGTGACCGGTTCATCCACTGAGATCTGCCGGGTCAGGGTGGTGAAATCGGTGTAGCGGACCTTCACCTGCACCGTCAGCGCCGCCAACCGACGACGCTCCATCCGTCCGGCAATATCCTCCGCCTGCTCCCGCAGACACTGCCGCAGCACCGCCCGATCCTCCGTATCGGACTCGAAGGTGTTCTCGCTGCTGATGCTGCGGACTTCATCGCCCAGCTCGAGCGGACGATCGTCGTCCCCGAAGGCAAACCGCTTCAGCACCGGCCCCCAAGAACCCACCAGAGCCCGCAGGTCGCCCGGATGATCCTGGAGGTCGCCCACGGTCTTCAGCCCGGCATCGGTCAGGGTCTTCTCCGTCACCGTCCCCACCCCGTGCAACGCCCGCACCGGCAATGGCCGGAGGAATGCCACCTTCTCACGCTCGCGGATCAGGGTCAGGCCAGCGGGCTTGCGGAAATCACTGCCCAGCTTGGCGAGCAGCTTGTTCGACGCCACCCCGATGCTCGCGCTCAACTGCCGTTCACGCTGGATCCGTTCCTGCAATTCGTGCGCCTGCGGCACCGCCCGCTCGAGCACGACCTCCGGGTCATCCGATTCCGCGCCACACAGCAAAGTGAAGTCGAGGTAAGCCTCATCGACCGACACCTGCTGGATCACCGCGCCGGTCTCCGCCACCAGACGCATGATCTCCCGGGATTCGTCCCGGTATCGGTCCATGCGCGGTCGAAGGAAAACGCCCTGCGGACACAATCGGGCCGCCGTTCGACTCGGCATCGCGGAACGCACTCCGAACTTGCGCGCCTCATAACTCGCCGCGCACACCACGCCGCGTTGATCTCCCGCCGCGCCCACGATGACCGGACGCCCCTTCAACTCCGGATGATCACGCTGCTCCACCGACGCGTAGAACGCGTCCATGTCGAGATGGAGGATCACCCGATGCACCCCCGCCAGACTGGCGCGACCCCACCCGCCGCTCAAGCGCGAGACCTGAAGGGACGAGCTCCGCGAGTCCGAAACCCCTGCCAGAGGCGATGCGGACTCGTAGAACTCGTCCCTTGTCTCTGGAAATGCTCCGAAACGGCCGGGGACGGCCGCGATCCCGGTCCCCTCCCGCCAAGCCGGTTGCCACCAATCCACTCTGCCTTCAGCCTCGACTCCCATGCCCCCCAGCGCTTCCCAACTGCTCACCCGGATCCGCCTCTGGACCGCATTCATCATGGTCGGGTTGGTCGTCAGCGGGCTGACGGCCATCCCCATCCGCACGCAGTTCGAGCTCGGTACCCGCTGGTTCGGTGAGGACTTCACCGCCGGCGGACGCATGCCCGGGTTCGTCGCCCGATGGCTCGCCCATGCGTACCAAGGGGTGGTCAGCGCCGATACCGCCGCCCCCTTCATCTGGTACGGGACCGACTGGCTCGCCTTCGGACATGTCGTCATTGCCCTCGTCTTCGTCGGGGCTTGGCGTGACCCGGTCCGCAACCGATGGCTCTTCCAATTCGCACTGATCGCCGGAGCGCTCGTGGTTCCGTGGGCGGCCCTTTTTGGCAGCCTTCGTGGCATCCCCGTCTGGTGGCGTGTCATCGACAGTCTCTTCGGCCTGGGTGCCATGCTGCCGGCCTGGCTTTGCCTGCGCTGGACCCGTCAACTGGAGGCGGCGGCCGGAGCGACCAACACCGGCACCGCCTGACGCAGCACGGTCACCCGCAGCGGCGTTTCCCCCACCACATCGCCGTCCACCGCCACCGCCTGCGGCGTCGCGGCGTCCACTTCCATCCAACCCGACTTGAAGTAGTCCACGCGCGGATGATCGACGTGGGTTCCCTGGGTCAATCGGAAGAATTGCCGCGCAATCGCCCAGCGTCCCAGCGCACGGATCAGGCTGACCTCCGAGAGTCCATCCGCGAGATCGGCGTCCGGGGCGATCCGCATCCCGCCGCCACCGGCAAACGAAGCGTTGGCCGCCAGAGCGACGACCAAAGGTTCATCGCAGGTTCCCCGTTCCGTCCGGACCTGAAGACGGACCGCCTGCCACTGCGCCAGCGCCCGGAAGAACCCGACCTTGTAGCTCAGGTGCGGCCCGAACCACCGCTTCACCCGCGGGGTCGTGTGGCGAAGGATGTCACTGGCAAATCCCACCGCAGCGAACAGGAACCCGTGGCGCACCACCTCCTGCCCGTCGCACTGGCACCGGACCTCCAGCACATCCATCCGATGCACCCCGGATCCCGCCAGGGACATGGCGGATGCGAAGCGTTGGATGGCCCCAAGGACGGCTTCTTCCCGGTGCAATCCCAGATGGCGTGCGACGTCGTTGCCGGTGCCGAAGGAGATGGGGACCAGTGCCTGGACCGGTCCGATCTGCCCCGTCAGCAGGCCGCCCACGGCTTCACAAAACGTACCGTCGCCCCCGACCGCCAGCAGCAGGTCGGAACCGGCCACCAACCGCTGCGCCGCATCCGCGCCCCCACCCGGTCCTGCGGTTTCTTCCAGGGTCAAGTGGTGTCCCGCCTGCCGAAGCCGTTCACAGAATTCCCCCAATCGAAGCGACTGATCCCTTCCGGCATTGGCCCGGGGATTCACCACGAGTCCCAACCTCAGCGGTCTCAGCATGGATGGATCCTGCAAACGGA
>CAMCFL010000537.1 GCA_945873715.1 Akkermansia muciniphila | reverse complement strand
TGCAACGCCTCGTAGCAACCCGTGATCGTCCCGCCCGTTCCCACCGCCGCCACCAGGATGTCCACCTGACCATCGGTGTCCGCCCAGATCTCCTCGGCGGTCGTCCGACGATGCACGTCCGGGTTGGCCGGGTTCTCGAACTGTTGCGGGATCCAGGAATTGGGGGTTTCGCGCGCCAACTGCTCGGCGCGGGCGATCGCCCCGCGCATGCCTTCGGAACCGGGTGTCAGCACCAGCTTGGCACCGAGCAACGCCAGCAGGGTCCGGCGCTCCAGGGACATGGTCTCGGGCATGGTCAGGATCAGCTTGTACCCCTTGGCCGCTGCCACGAAAGCCAGCGCGATGCCAGTGTTCCCCGAGGTCGGCTCGATGATGACCGTGTCGGACTTCAGGATTCCCTTGGCTTCCGCCTCCTCGATCATGTTGCGACCGATACGATCCTTCACCGAACCCAGCGGGTTGAAGAACTCGCATTTGAGGAGGATCGACGTCGACGGATCAACGCCAGCCGACGCAGGAATTCGGTTCAGACGGACCAGCGGGGTGTGCCCGACAGTCTCCACGATGTTGTTGAAGATACGACCCATGGCTCAATCAGGTTTGATGGTGCAGAAAGTGTCCGGGAACGCTGGGGAAGCCAGCCCGCCAAGGCAAGTCCTTCTCTGGGCTCGGATCCAGTAGCAGAGCCTGTAGGCCTGCTGCCCTCAGCGGGCGTTTCCACATCGCCGCCTGAGGGCAGGCGGCCTACACGCATGACCAACTCAAGATGCACCCGCCACCTTGGGGAGTTTCGGACTCCAGGAACTCGTCCCTCCGGCGCGTCACTCCGGCGAGCCTCAGATCACCTCGCGATACAACGCACGGAAGTCCTCCGCCGAAACCGGGACCGCATTGGACTTGTGGCAGGGGTCATCGACCGCCTGCCCGACCAACGCCTCAAGGGCATCCAGACTGACCCCGTGATCGCGCAAGCGGGTGTTCATTCCCAGGTCCGCCAGAAAGCGGGTGACGAAGGCAATGGTCATGGCGTCCGCCTCGGCCTCGCTGACTCCCAGCACGTTCAGGTCACAGGCAATTCCCACCCGCCGATACAACCCGGGCTTGCGGGCAGCGCAGAACTTCATCCCGGCGACCAGGCAGAGCGCATTGGCCAGACCATGATGCATCCCGAACAACGCCGAGAGCGGATGCGCCATCGAATGGACCACGCCGAGATCCTTCTGGAACGCCACCGCCCCCATGGCGGCGGCCACCAGCATGCGACCGCGCGCGTCCAGGTCCCCGCCATTCCGGACGGCCCGCGGCAACGCCTCCACGATCAGACGCACCCCTTCCAAAGCGATGCCATCGCACATCGGATGGAAGGCCGGACAGGTGTAGCTCTCGATGCAATGGGTGAGGGCATCGGCACCGGTGGCGGCGGTGAGCTTGGGCGGCAGGCCGACGGTCAGTTCGGGATCGAGGATCACCAGCTTGGCCAACAGTTCCGGATGGAACAGGACCGCCTTGCGCTTGGTCGAATCGAGGGTGATCACCGAACTGCGCCCCACTTCGCTCCCCGTGCCGGCGGTCGTGGGAATGGCAATGAAGGGAGCCAGGCCCGACCAGTCGTGCGGTTCGTCATAGAACCGCGCCATGTCCAGGTCCGGCTTCTTCGCCAGCAATCGCGCCGCCTTGCCCGCGTCCAACGGACTGCCGCCGCCAATGGCAATCACGCCGTCGCAACCCTTCTCGCGCATGAGCGCCCCGGGCAGGCGGACGTCCTCCTCCACCGGATTGGGATGCACGCCATCGAACAGGAACCAGCTCTGCCCCTTGCCAGCAGCCCCAAGGACCGACTCAAGCAGGCGGAAGGCGTCGGTCCGCACCAACCCACCATCGGTCACCACCAGCGGACGGTGGATACCCAGGCGGATCAGGTGCGCCGGCAATTCACGAAGGGCACCCGCTCCGAAAAGAGTGCGGGTCGGAAACGAAAAGGTGGTCAGCGACATGCGACCGTCATTGTGACGGAAATCCCGAGCCCGGTTCAATCGCCGAACCGGGGTGGGGAGCGGGGACCGTCCGGTGGGACGCGCTCCGCGAGTCCGAAATCCTCCCTCCATCAACGTACTCTCCTGACCGGGAGAAACGCAGTGCCCACGAATCACCCGAATCACACGAAGCCACCCACTGGATTGGTGTGGTTCGTGTGATTCGTGGGCAGTCGTCCAATTCCAGCGTTTCGGACTCGTGAAACTCGTCCCTGCAGGAACTCGTCCCTCCAACCCCTACTTCTTCACCGGTTGGTTGGGCAGGACACGGCCGGAGCCATCGGGATTGATCTCCACGTTGAGTCGACCATCGGTGGTCGGGGCATTGGTCGTCGCCGTGCGTCGGATGCCCTCTTGCAGGAGGGTGGCGCCCTTCTGGTCAAAGTTGATCGCGCCCTTGCGGATGATCTCCATCCGACGCGCCAGATAAGCCTCTTCGCGCAGGCGCCGGACCTGTTCGCGAACCTCGGAGAGATCGGCGAAGCGCTTCTCCAACTCGACCTTCTCGGTGAGCATCCGACGCAACTCCTTCTTGAGGACTTCCCGGTCGCCCTCGCTGGTGGCCAGGAGGCGTTCAGTCTCGCGGATCTGGGAATTGAGGCCGGTGATCTTCAGGGTCAGTTCGTCGAGGCGCTGGGTCAGGTCATCCTTCTCTCCCTGGAGGCCCGCGATCTTCTTCTCGCGTTCTTCCAGTTCCGCCTGGGCCTTGGCGGCGGACGCCTTGGCTTCGGCTTCGGCCTTGGTCGATTCGGCGGTGATGAAATCCAGCTTGGTCGAGTACAGCCCAACCTCCTCGATCCGCCGGGTCAGGTTGGTTTCCAGCGAGGAATTGACCTTGATCTGCTCCGACAGCTTGCTCTCCGAGCGCACCAACTCGGCTTTCAATTGATCCGCCGCCTCGGCGGCCGCCCGACGCTCCTTCGACGCACGGTCCTGGACGAAATACAACCCGGCTCCCAGCCCGAGGCTGAGGACCACAAAGATGACCGCCAGGAAACGCGCATTCACAACTGAGGAATTGTCGCGCCCCAGCGGCGCGATGCAACCTCCTTCCCCGGCTTGCAGGGCTGCAGCTTGAGTTTGCAGTCAAGGTGGCAGGCCCGCTGCCCTCAGCGGGCGCTTCGTCATCGCCGCCTGAGGGCAGGCGGCCTA
>CAMCFL010000536.1 GCA_945873715.1 Akkermansia muciniphila | reverse complement strand
AGGTCCGGACCTCTCCCTTGGGATTGGTGGAGGTCAGCAGTTGCCCGCGCGGATTGTGGGTGTAGGTGGTCACGCCGCCGGCGGCATCCGTCAGGGTGACGGGGCGATGGTTGGCGTCGTAGGTGACGCGCAGGAGACGGTCGACCTTGTTGGTCCCGGTGCGTTGTTGGATCTCCACCAGGTCGGTCTGATTGGTGGCGTAGACGAAGATGGTGTTGCGGCCCACGGGATCGACGAGGTTGGTGATCCGGCCCAGCGGGTTGCTCGCCATCTGCAACAGTTGCGGTGTTCCATCCGACAGGACCCGCAACACCTTGTCGGGTTGGGCGGTAAGCCCGGCGTAGTAGGGCTGCCCGCCGGTCGCCTGCCCCGGATAGTTGAACCAGACCGGGTCCTCCAGCGGTTCACGCACCGATTCCAGCACGCCGGTCACCAGGTAACTGGCATCGGTGAACCACCGGTAGTTGCGGGCCGCACTGACGTCCCCGGGACGTTCCTGCATGGCCTGCTTGGACCAGAAGAACGAATTGCGGAAACCGAGTCGGGCGGTCTCCGCCCGGAAGGAAACCGTCTTGCCCCCGACCACGACCGTCGCCGGAACCGAGGGCGACGTGGTCGGCAGATCAATCGGTTCGATGAACTGGATCCGCTCCTGGCCGCCCATCGGATCGGTGGCGGTGACCGTCCGGTTGTAGGCGGGCGATCCCTGCACCTTGGTGAAGGTGGTGGTGCCATAGGGCGTGGTCATCGACGTGATGAACTCCGCCGCGTCATAGGTGAAACTGGACCGCAGCCCGAGGGTGTCGGTGATCGATTCCAACCGCCCCGCGGCGTTGTAGGTCAGCAGCGCCGCCCGTCCGAAGGGATCGGTCACCCGGGTGATCTTCCAGAGGTCCGTTGCCAACCCGTATTCCAGCGTGGTGACCTGGCCGATGGCATCGGTCACGCCCACCAGGCGCAGGTTGGAATCGTAACTCATCGTCAGGGCGTTGCCGGTCGGATCAATCCAACGGGTGAGGAAGATCCGGTTGGGTGCGAGGGGATTGTCCGGGGTTTCATAAACCTCGCTGGAACCGTCCGGCAGCAACCGGACATAGGACGTCGGCGAGATCCGGCGGACGAGGGCCTGGCTGCGGTCGTTGGGCCCGAAAGCGGCGGCGGCGGTGACGTACTTCGAGACTTCCGTGCCGCCGCCCGGCACATGGACGGTCACCCGCGACGAGGCCGAGAGCGCGCCGGGAACGGCATCGATCCACGCGACCCAATCCGTCGCCCAGACGCGTCCGGCATTGGCAAAGGTCGGACTGGTGGCCGGCTTGCTGTCGTCGAGATCGGCGTAGGTGAGGGTGAAGTGGACCGGGGGGCCGACGGGCGGGGTGTAGCCGACCGGCATGTCCTGGATGCGGACCGCCGCCAGCTTGGCGTTGAAGGTATAGACCGGCATTCCGCGGCACGAGGCGCACGGCGCACCGCCCGCCATCTGCGCGCAGGGCGTTGAGTTCGGGCCGTTCGGCTCCTGACCGTGGAGGCCGTCGCGTCCGTAGACGGTGCCTGCCTCGACTTCGCCGATCCGCTCCCAGCCGCGAGCCAGGTGGGCCTTGGGGACGAGGAAATAGCCGCTCGCCTGCTCTTCCACGGCTGCTGCGGGAACCCATCCGTGGAACTGCATGGCGCGATCGACGAGGAAGTACCGGTCGCCATCGCGCTCCACCAGGCTCGAGTAGTGCCCGCCCTTGGAATGCATCACGCTGGGGACCGGGATCTCGGCACCGGCAGGGCGGCGGGCCATTTCCAATCCGAGGGAGTAATGGTCCGCGTGCTTCTTGAGCTCGGTCAGGGGCAGGCCGGTGGCGATGTAGTCGTCGGTGACCTGGTCCAGTCGGATGGGATCAAACGGCCGCTGTTGATGTTGGAGGATCGCGTAGAGCGCCAGGGGTCCGCAGAGGACGTTCTGTCCGCCCTTGTGACGGAGGAGTCAGACCGCCTGCTTGGCCCGCTCCAGCTTGCCGTCCAGGACGTTGTTGCCGGGGCGCTTCTCGGCTTCACCCACCAAACGGGAAAGGCGACGCGTGTCGCTCAGGCCCATGGCGGCTTCGATGAGGCAGGACAGGACCTCGTCGCCCACGGCCACGCTGCCGGTGTCGGTGCCATCCCGGACCGTCTTCCAGACCGACTCCCACTGGTCGATGGCGCGTTGGAAGTAGCCCTGGGCGAACTGGCGTCGGGCCAGTTCATGGCGCAGCGCTGGGCTCCAACGGGAGTTGGGGTGGGCGGCGACAAACTGTTCCAGAGTCTCGGTCCCGTGCGGGTTGTCGGATTGCGCCAGGGACTGCAGCAGGGGGGCCACCGCCTCATTGTCCGGTGCGGTTCCGCTGGGAGCGGCACCGGTTCCGCCCAGAACCCGACGCAACCCCTGCAGGACCGTACCGCTTCCGCCCGTTTCCACGGGTCGCAAGGGGGCTGCAAACAGGCGCAGGCCCAGAATCTCGGAGTCGGTAGGCTTGGCTCTCAAGGCGGGGACATCGGTCGATGCTCCGTGCGCGGGAAGGGCCCGGCGGACCGTCAGGTTCGCCGGAGTGCGAACCAATGCGGGTGCGTCGGGCGCCTTGGTGGGAGCCGGGCGGACCGCCTGTTCCACGGCGTAGGCGGGAAGGCCTGCGAGCAACTGGAAACTGACCAGCACCCAGGCGGTGCAGCGGTGGATCAGGCTCGGCGGTCTCACGGGTCCGGCGAAGGAAAACGTTCTCATGGAGTGGGGGCGTCAGGGCCGGCCCTTGTCCACCGCGGAAAACCCGTTCCGGAAGAGTGGCAAAAAACCTGCCTGATGCGTTAGCTATCCATGGGGCTACCGCAATTCGCCATGCCTTTCAAGTGCCCAGACCGATGCCCGGCATGGGGGGCGCATCTTGACACTGCCCCCGCCGGAAGCCGCGGTTGCGCTTTACGCCGGAGGCGTTTCAGCGATTAGCCCGGGGTCGCGAAGCGCCACCCCGGGTCCTGCGTCCGAATGGGTCCCTACCCCGGAGGGGGAATGGCACTCAGTTAACACCCATAACACTCTTGCTCAGTGGCTTGCGGCGCTTGGGTCCGGGGATCGTTTCAAAGAGCTCTTCGCGGGACAGATGCTGCATCTCCTTGATCACCGCCTGCATTGCCTTCCAGTTCTCGATCGCCGTCCGCAACCACTCGTACTGCTC
>CAMCFL010000535.1 GCA_945873715.1 Akkermansia muciniphila | reverse complement strand
CTCGACATAGACATGCTTGCCGGCGCGGCAGGCGAGAATCGTCGCCGGCGCGTGCCAGAAGTTGGGGGTGGCAATGCTCACGGCATCAATCTCGCGATCCTCCAGCATCCGACGCAGGTCCACCACTCCGGCCGGGCGCACACCGGACTTCTCCTCGACCTTCTTCGCGGCGGCATCGCGACGGCGTTCATCGACATCGCACACCGCCGCCACGACGGCGCCCGGCACCTGCAGGAGGGCGGTGACATGATCCATGCCGCGTCCGAGGCCAATCACTCCGACGCGGACGCGATTCGACGGAGCGACGCCCTGGGCGAAGGCCGGGGCAACTCCGGCGGCGAGGGCGAGGCCCAGCAGGCCGGTGCCCTGGAGGAACTGACGACGCGGCAGGGTCGTGGGGCTTTGAACAGGGATGGACATGCCTCCAGACACACCGATCCGGCCGGCGAATCAAGCCAGGAGAAGCATGCGCCCACCGATAGACAAATACGCGCTGCTGGTGCGTCCTACGGGGGAAGCCTGCATGCACGACCTGGAACAGATCCTCGAAGACCACGGCGATGCCGTGTTCTCGTTCCTGCTCCAGATCTCGCGCTCGGAGGCCGATGCCCGGGATGTCTTCCAGGATCTCTGGCGTCGTCTGCTGGAGAATCCGCGAATGCTCGACGAGGTGCAGGATCCCCGCGGCTTCCTCCTGCACCACGCGCGGAACCGGTTCATCGACCTGACCCGACGACGCGACTCGCGCGAGCGCGCCCACCACCGGGCCCTGGCAGAAGTCGTCGGTCTGTTCGAAGAAGCGGCAAATCCGGATGAAGCCGCCTTTCGCCAGGCACTGGACTCCGCCCTCGGCCAGTTGCCGAACGATCAACGGATCGTGGTTCATCTCAAGCTGTGGGAAGGACTCACGTTCGAGGCCATCGCCCGGCTTCTGGACCTCCCGCCCAACACCGCCGCCAGTCGGTACCGCTACGGCGTAGACAAACTCCGAACCCTGCTGCGTCCCCTTTACGACGAGATCCGCACGCCATGAAACCCGACGAATCCACTCCCTTCGAAGACCGGTTGGCTCGGGCGCCCCGAAGCGGACTCCCCGAGGACCTTCGGGCGGCCTGCCGGGTGCAGGCCCGCGCCGCCGCCGCCCCTCGGCCAACCCTCCCGCTCTGGGCCGCACTCCGATCGTGGTTCTGGCCGCACCCGATCGCCTGGGCCGGTCTCGCAGCTCTTTGGTGCCTGATCTTCGGACTTCATTGGCAGGCACCGGTTCCCATCGACACGTACGCCGCCACCGGCCCGTCGATTCCCCTGATGCCGGATCCTGAAGCGCTCCAACAACTCGCCCTGCAGCGGGCGACCCGGATCGAGGCCCTGCGCCCCGCTCCTCCCTCCCTCCCCTTCGATCTCGACCGTCCCAGAAACTCCCAACCCCTGACCAACCGCCTCGCCTGAGCGGAAAGCCCTCCCATGAAAAAATTTACCCGCATTGCCGGATTCATCCTCGCTGGAATCCTCACCGTCATTGGTCTCGGCTACGCCATCGAGAACTGGCGGGGTGCCCGCGCCTGGTCCACCGAACAGGCACGCCTCAAGCACCGGGGCGAGCCCTTGGTCTGGCCCGACCTCCAGCCTCCAGCGCCCGCACCCGCCGACAACTTCGCGGCCATCCCGCTGTTCGAAGGATTGTTCGAGTACCAACCGGTGAAGGGGCCTGACGGCAAACCGCGCCAGCAGTGGAAGGGCGGCCCGGTCTCGACCAGGCTATCGGAACTTTTCCGACTGCCGGCAGGACCGAAGTCCACCGGCAAGGACGACCCGCAGAGCGAGACTCGCCGCACGCCCGCCCTCGATCTGGCCGAGACTGCGGCGCGCTTCCGCAGCAGCACCAACTTCCCCACCGTTCCCGACTCCGGAAAGCCGGCACGAGACATCCTCGCGGCACTCGAATCCCGGAAGGCGGTCTTCGACGAACTGAAGGCGGCCTCGGGCCGTCCCGAGTGTCGCTTCGGAGTGCGTTATGAGGACAATGTCCAGGCCCTGCTGCCGCACCTGGCGTGGTTGAAGTCCGCCGGACAGATGCTCCAGATCCGCGCCGTCGCCCAACTCGAGAACGGCAACCGGACCGCGGCCGCCGAGGATGTCGCGCTGATTCTCCGCCTGGCTGATGCCGCCGGTTCGGACCCGATCCTGATCAGCATGCTCGTGCGTCTCGCCATCGAGTCCCAGGCGGCCGCCGCATTCTGGCAAGGCTGGCGCGACCAACGTTGGACGGCCGAGGACTACCAGCGCTTCCAGAAGACCTTCGAGGCCGTCAACACCCGACAGGCCGCCATCGGGGCCCTGCGCGGGGAACGCATCTTCGGGTCCAGTTACATGGACCTCCTGATCCGCGATCCAGCCCGATACGCCGCAGTCCTCTCTGGCGAAGACGGATCCCAGAGCACCGGCGGCCCAGGTCTTGCCCTGCGCCTGACTCCGTCGGGCTGGCTGCGACAGAATCAGGCGGCCCACTCCCGTTGGTTGGATGGGGTCGTCCAGCAGGCTCAGGAAGCTCCGCCGGGCATGGGCCTGTCCGTGACCGCACGATCACTTGAAACCGATTTCGGGGGACCCACACCCTACAACTTCATCGTGAGGCAGATGGCTCCCTCCTTCAGCAACATCTCCAAAAAGGGGGATCGATCCCTCGTCCGTTGCCTGCTCGTCAGCACCACTTGCGCGATCGAACGGTACCGGGCCGAGACCGGACACCTGCCCATCACACTCGCCGATCTCGCGCCCAAGTATCTCAAGGCCGCGCCAGTCGATCCGATGGACGGAAAGCCCCTGCGTTACCAGGCGCGGTCGGACGGCCATTTTGAGCTCTACAGCGTGGGCCTGGACGGAATCGACGACGACGGAGCTGGCGCTTCCGGTCGTGGCAAGGAACCCAAGGACTGGGCCTGGCCCGGTCGCCTGCCCCGGACGGACATCCACACGCTTTGAGGACGAGTGCCATGGATATTCCGGAAGTCAGGGACTTCAGAGCGACCCGCGCCTGCCGCGAATTGATCAAGCAGGGATTCACCGCGGTCGATGACATCAGTGGGACCCTCTATCAACTCGCCGAAGACGAACTGCTCGACGCCCTCGGCCTCAGCGTGGACGCGATGGATTTCGTCGTGGACGAGGTCGAGACGGACCTGGGGCCGGTCTTCGTGTTCCGTGACGCATCGCGGATCTC
>CAMCFL010000534.1 GCA_945873715.1 Akkermansia muciniphila | reverse complement strand
AGTTCTGGATGAAGGGCACCAAGGATCAACCCGGTCAGTCGGATGCCCTCTGTACCCTCATCGAGAAGTCCCATGGCTGGGTGGACAACACCGGCTGGGCGTTCCACGTCTTTCCGGCCACGGGCATCCCCGCCTTCGGCTGCGGATACGGGGGAGGCACCGGTGCCGGCTTCACCTCGGTCTTTTCGACGATCGATGTGCTCGACGGACGCTGGCATCACCTGGCAGGGACCTGGGATGGCTTCACCTTGCGACTCTTCGTCGATGGGGCTCTCCAGGAGAGCGCGCCGTTGCTCGTCCCGGCCATCAATTCGCGCCCGTTGAACCTGGGGTTCACCTGGGGCAACGGTGGGCCGCGCCGGTTCTACCGCGGGCTGCTGGATGAAGTCGCCCTCCATGACCGGGCACTCGATCCGACCGAGATCACCGGGATCCACCACGCCCGCTCCGGCGGCCTCTGCAAGGAAAGCCCGATCATCGCCCAACCCTGGAACCTCGCCGAGGCGGTCGCCGGCCAACCCCTCCTCCAGCCCGTCACCGCCGCGCTGGGCGTCCCGCCCTACCGCTACACCGTCGCCTCCGGAACCCTTCCTGCCGGAGTCCAACTCAGCGACGCCGGACTGCTCTCGGGCGAACCCGCCACGGCGGGCCTCCATTCCTTCACCATCCGTGCCACCGATGCGAACGGTGCCGCAGCCGTGCGGACCTATACGCTCACCGTCTCCGCCTGCATCGCGAAGCCGCCTGGCCTGGTCGGCCAGTGGACCGCCGATGACGCCGCCGATGACACCGCCCAAACCAACCACGGCACCCTGCAGTACAACGCAGGCTACACCGTGGGTCGGGTGGGCAAGGCATTCATCCTCGACGGCAGTGAGGATGCCATCCGCCTCTTCGGCACGAGCAGCGGGGCCCTCGACATCACCACCAACCGATTGACCATTGCCCTCTGGATCAATCTCGCTGCCACCAACCTGCCCCCCACGAAGTATCAATGCATCGTGGACAAGTACTGGGATGGCTCAGCCACCGGGTACTCGCTGGCGCTGGCCGATGGCCGGATCGAGTTCAAGGTCGCCACCGTGGAGGATCGGACGTTTGTGCTGACCGGCGAGTTCCTCCCGCTGCAACGCTGGGTCCACGTGGTCGCGACCTACGACGGCGAACTGGCCCGGATCTATGTCGACGGGGTCGAGCAAGCCATCGCGACACTCAGCGGCAACATCGTGCACAACAGCCATGATGCCTGCATCGGCAACGACAACTGGCCCGGCTCACAGGGCTACGCGTTCAATGGTCTCCTCGACGAAATCGAGATTCATGCCCGCGGATTCACCGAGCCCGAGGTTTTGACCTTGCAGGCCGCCGGTGCCGCCGGCCGATGCCGCACGCCCTGGGCGGACCTGCTGGTGAAGACCGCCGCCGAACCGGTCGGGGCCTTCGCCCTGAACAACGTTTACCAGACCGTTCCATCCGCCGCCCAAAGCCGCGAACTGACGCCCCCCCGCTGGCCTCCGCCACGTTCGATCTCCGGATCGAGAACGATAGCCCCGAGACCCGATCCCTCGCACTCAAGGCCGTCGAGGGCCCCGGTCAGGATTGGAACGTCATCTATCGATTCGCCGGTGCCGACGTGTCGGCGGCGTTCCGAAGCGCCACGGGATTCACCACCGGCATCCTGCCGCCGGGCGGCAGTCAATTGCTCCGGGTGGAGATGATCCCCAGACTCAGTGTTCCCGCCTCCACCACCAAGTCCGTCCTCGTGAACGCCTTTCGAGACGGCAGCGCGATCACCATTCGCGACGCGGTCCAATTGGTTGCCAACGTCCGCCCGTCGTTCCAGCCGGACCTGATGATCCGCCGGGACGGCGACGACAGCTTTGCGGGCGAAGGGATCTTCAACGGCTCGGGCCTGGGCCAGGCCCGGGTGCTCGAAGTCGGACCCGGTGAGACCGCCACCTACCGCGTGCAATTGCGCAACCACGGCAACGCCACCAACCGCATCCGCCTCCAGGCGTCCACCCCGGGCGCAGGCTGGACCGCCCGCTTCTGTGGGATCCGACCCGTGCTGCGCTTCGATGGCACCGATGATCACGTCTCGATCGCCAACTCCCCCGACCTGCATTCCGACCGCCAGCTGAGTGTGGCCGGATGGTTCCGTGCCGAGGGATTCCCACGCACCTGGCAGAACATCGTGTGGAAGGGAAACAATCCCGACTGCACTGGCGGCTGTGAGAACCGCGAGTACGCCGTCTGGCTCAACGCCGCCGGTTACCTCCTCCTGACCTCGACGCCCACGAATCGGATCGGCGTCGGGGAACTCAGCCTGACCACTCCCCCAAACCTGATCCGGGCGGGGGAATGGTTCCACTTCGCGGCGGTCATCGACAGCGACGCGAACCGCATGCAGCTCTACGTGAACGGCGAACTGAAAGCCGAGGGCCCGTACTCCACCGCCGGGATCCGCACTTCGACCGGACCACTCCAGATCGGCATGAACACCCCGGGCCAATGGATGTTCCAGGGTGCCATCCGAGACATCAGCCTTTGGGATCGCGCCCTCGACGCCACGGCCATTGTGGGCCTCGTCTCCGCGAATCCGTCGGGCGCTGAAGCCGCCCTCCTCGGCTACTGGACCATGATGGATGGCGGTGGACTGGCGGTCGCCGACCACTCCGTCCACGGCAACACCGGCGTCCTGATCAACGGAGTCACCTGGGGCTTCGACACCGCCGGCAGCAACGCCTGCTTCGATCTCGCACCGGCCATCCACACCGGATGGACCAATCTCGTGCTCCCACCCAAAGGAACCTACGACCTCCTTGTCCGCGTGACGCCCGACGCCGGCACGGCATCCGGTTCCTCGCGGGAACTGATCCTCACCGCTTCTTCCATGGAGGTCACCGGCGCGGCGGATGTCGCCAAGGCCATCACCGCGGTCCGCATCCCCAGCGCCGTCGCCCAGGGCGGCACCTACACCTCGACGCTGGACTTCGACAAGGGCCGTCTCTCGGGGGTCGATTCCGCCGCCGTCGCCGACCAACTCCAGTTGTCCGACCGTTCCGCCGCCCTTCATTACCTCTGGGTTCCCAACAACGAGGGCACCATCTCCAAGGTGGACACCCTGACCGGACGCGAACTGGCACGCTACCGCACCGGCCCGACGGGGGTGAACGGACAGCCCTCACGGACCACCGTCGATCTGTTCGGCAGTTGTTACG
>CAMCFL010000533.1 GCA_945873715.1 Akkermansia muciniphila | reverse complement strand
AATCCGCCGCATGGCCTGGGCGGCTGCGCCAAAAAAGTGCGCGCGGTTCTCAAACTTTGCCCCCTGGTCATCGACCAGACTCAGATAGGCCTCATGCACCAGCGCCGTTGCATGAAGGGTATGTCATGAAGCCTCGCCTGCCATCTTCTGCGCGGCGAGTCGGCGTAGTTCCTGATAAACGAGCGGCAGCAAATCGTTGGCGGCCTTCGGTTCACCCTGGTCGATCGCCTGGAGGATCTGTGTGACGTCGCTCATGCCGACGCTCTTTCTAGAAGGTTGTCTCAAGGAATGCATGGATCTTCTTCCCGTAGTCAGGGGGCAGGCCTCACTTTTTACACAGCGTTTGTCGCCCGCCGGCTTCGCTTGGGGCCTCGGCACTGTCCCACCCAGGTTCGATGCCTGCGTCGCGGTGCCCGTGGACCCCATTTACCCGATCCACGCCAGCGACCATCGTCGTCTGCTCTGAATCTGCGGGAGTCCTTCCCCTGCTCGCCCTCCTTCGGGGAAGGGCCGTCAATTGCAGAGACCGCGGAGGAGGCCATTACCAGCGATCCGCCAGTCCCCCGGTCGAGTCCACCCGGACCGTTCCTCATTCGTGGCCGCTCGACGCGGCACAAGCTCCACCGGCTGAAGCCGGGTCTCCGTGCCCGTGCTCCGTCCGATCTCCGCTTCTCCGCTCCTCCGCGGCCATTCCCTAGCCGAAGCCGGTCCGGTGCACGGACGCCGGAGGCGTCCCGGAACTTAGCCGGCGGTCGAACGACCGCCGGTCTGCCGATCCGTACCCCGCTCGATCCCCCCCTTCCCCTCCGACCCAAGTCGGATTGCTCCCTCCCCGTCAGGTCCGCCCAAGGCCTGATACCCAAACGCCCGGCTGCCGAGGAAGCTGGCAGGACCAATCCGGGACCCACTCGCGTCCTTCATCCACTCCAGGCCCGCCGCATGAACTCTTCCGCAACCCCACAAATCATCGGCAACCTCTGTGTTGGCATCGCCGCCCTCGCCTTCCTCTTCCCGCTGCAAAAGCTGCTCATGGACTACGCCGGCAAGCACGTGAACGACGATCAATGGGTCACGCAGGCGCTGTACGCCCTGATTCCGCTCTGGCTCGCGCTGATCGTCGCCATGTCCTGCGTCAGCTCCATCGGCGGATTCGACGGACTCAAGCTCGGCCGTCCCATCCTCCATGTGTTTGCCGTCGCCGCGACCGCATCGCTTGCAGCGCTGACGTTCATCCTCGTCGGGTTGTACATCCGACCCGGCTTCACGCCGCGCGGCCTCTACGTTCCGGGGATCTACCTCGTACCCGTCTCTACCCTTTTGCTGGCGGTCCTGAGCCTGAACCCGAAGCTCGGGGCCGCGGTGCCGATCCAGTGGTTGCGCCTGCCTTGGACCATTGCGGCCTCCCTCAGCCTGATCGTTTGCGTCGGATTCCTCGGCACCTGGATCGCCCGCACGGGCGTCGGCGGACTGGCAGGCTTCGCCTACCGACTCCGCAATCCCGGCCCTTCCTCCCAGGAAATCCTCGCCAAGGTTTCGACCCTCGATCCGGACCACCAGTTCGAGGACCTGCTCTGGCATGCAACCCGTCATTCGCCCCGCCAGATTTGCGAAGCCGCCACAGCCCGCATGCGATCCCATCCGAAGTTCATCAACCGGCTATCCTCCGAGCTCGAATCCGGTCACGTCGAACCAGCCCTGGGGTTCCTATGCAACGCCACGCTGTCTCCAACCGAGCAAACCCAGCTCGCCCGACCCGCACGCCGGGCGATGGAACGTTGGGTGGACCGGATTCCCGCTCCCAACTACACGACCAAAAAACACCTCAAGCAGCTGCGCAACTGGGGCGAAGGCACGCTCAAGCCCGTCTCCGAGAAATTCGCCAACACCGGCGTGGACTTCGCCCCGGTCCTCGAGGACTTCCAGGAGAAGGTCACACCCAGCAGGTGAATCCGCTCCCTGCCTTCTCCCCTCCACGGTGGGGCGAGACTCCGTCAAGCCGGTTAGCGGCAACAGGGTCCATCCGGCGTCAAAGGTAGGCATCCGAGGCCGCCCGCAGGCCAACTGTCAGAACCGCCTCACCCCTTGGGCCAAGGCCGCGTCGTTCACCCCGGGGATCTTGCCGCTCACTGCCCCCAACCGCCAACCCAGGAGCCACGCCGCCACGGATGCCCCGTGAGGGAATGAACCGGTCCGGCCGTGCCTGCCGTTGCGTCGTGGCGGTTCAACATGGCGTTGTCCGAGGTGAAGTTTCTCCCGCTCCTAGCCAGTACCGGCGGGCCGCCGGCACCCCCGATCAGGGGGCATTAGGATCCTTCAGAAGGCCTGTCCCCGTGACGGAGTCCCGTCCCATCTGCGTTCATCTGCGCCCATCTGCGGTCGAACCCTTGCGGCGGGTCCCCCAGACGTGGAGGTTTCGCCGATCCACGGCGCGACCCGGCGGGCGAAAGCGGCAGCTCACGCTGCACGCACTCCAGGACGCTCCCGCTCCGCACGTCGGCTCTGTTCCCGGGTTCCTTCAACGGCCTCCCATGTCCGACCTCCGCTACTCCGCTCCTCCGCTGCCAGCCCATATCAAACCGTTTACTTCGCTGCCGCCCAGGCCCGGCCCAGCCGCGTCCGGACATAGTGGAAGAGGTATTGCTGCGCGTAGCCGCCGTTCGGTCCGAAGTGGACGGAGCTGAACTCCTCCAGGCGCCGCGGGCTGAGCTTCCGCGCCCGCGGGAAATACAGGCGTTTCAAGGCGACGCGCACCCAGACATCGACGGGAAATGCCGTCGGAAAACCGAAGCCGAACAACAATGCGCAATCGGCCACCTTGCGACCCACCCCGTTCAACTCCATGAGCCTCGCCCGGGCGGCGTCCAGGTTCATCTGTCGGATCGCGGGGAGATCGAGTTCCCCAGAGGCCACCCGCCGCGCCGCAGCCAGGAGATAAGGCGCCCGGAAGCCCAGCTTGCAATCGCGCAGGTCGCGTTCCTCCAGTGCCGCCAGCCGTGCCGGCGTGGGAAAGGCAAAGGCGGGAGCCTCCCCCGCCGGCACCAGCACGGGCGTCCCGTACCGCTCCCTCAGGAGCCGGACGATCTGCCGGATCTGGACGATCTGTTTGGTCGAGGAGCAGATGAAGCAGGCCAACGCCTCCCAGGGATCCTGACGCAGGAGTCGCAATCCACGGCAGGCGGCCACCGCCTCACGCAGGGGGACATCGTCCGGAAAGGTCGCCAGGACC
>CAMCFL010000532.1 GCA_945873715.1 Akkermansia muciniphila | reverse complement strand
AACGCGAATGCCGAAGCGACAGGCACATTCGCCATCAGGTGTTTCCATCCGTGTCATCCGCGATATCCGCGGTCAAAACTTCGGCGCGGGATCTGGGCCGCGGGTGAGGCGAGGGAAAGACCACCGGGGGCAGTGTCAGGATGCGCCCTTTGATGGGTGCGGTCCTTCTTCCTCCTGTGCCCCCGGTGCCGTTCCGGTTTAGGGTCGCCCCCGTCATCGCTGTCATCCCTTGATCTACGACGATTTTCCTTACGACGACTTCCCGTTTCGCTCGAGTCACGTGGACGTGCTCGCCACGGTGGGCGGACTCTTCGGACTGGATCCGGCACCGCCGGAATGTTGTCGGGTGCTGGAGCTGGGGGCGGGCCTGGGTGGGAATCTGCTGGGCATGGCGGTGTCGTTTCCCGGCAGTCGGTTCGTGGGGGTGGACCTGTCGGGTCAACAGATGGCCCACGCCCGCGCCGAGGTCGCGGCGCTCGGCCTGGACAACATCGAGTTCCTCCAGGCGGACATCCTGGATCTGGGGCCATCCCTGGGGCGCTTCGACTACCTTCTCTGTCACGGGGTGTGGTCGTGGGTGCCGGAGCCGGTGCGGGACGCCATCTTCCAGTTGTGTCGGGAGTTGCTGACCTCGCGGGGGCTGGCGTTCATCAGCTACAACACGCTGCCGGGTTGGCACGTCCGTGGGGTGATCCGACAACTCCTGCAGCGCACGACGCCGGTCGCGGGAACGCCGGCGGAACGCGCTGCCGCCGCGCGCCGGTATCTGGAGGCCCTGGCCACCCATGCGCCGTCGGAGCGCAGCCAGATTGCGCGGATGATCCAGTCGGAGATCGAACTGATCCGGCCGCTCTCGGACCGCTACCTGTTCCATGAGCACCTCGCCGAGGTGAATCATCCGGTTTGGTTCAGCGATTTCCTCGCCCAGGCGCAGGGCCATGCACTCCAATACCTCGGCGATGCCGAGCTGCATGCCACGATGCCTGGTCGGTATGGCGCGCAGGCCGAGGCGTGGATCCAGCGGGATGAACCGGACCTGCTCACCCTGGAGTCCCGCTTGGACGAGGTTGGCCTGCGCTTCTTCCGGCGAAGCCTGCTCTGTCATGGGGAGGCGCGGATTGATCGCGTCCTGCGCGTCGAGCGCTTGGTGGGACATTGGTTCGCTTCGACGTTGAAGCCGGGGGCGATCGAACCGGGGCAGGCGATGTCACTGACCTTCACGGCCCCGGATGGTTTCGTGGTTTCCACGACCGACCTGCTGTTGGCGGCGGCACTGACCTGCCTGCATGAGGAGCAACCTGGGGGAATGCCCTTGGAACTCCTGGCATCAACCGCCTGCGGGCGGATCGGACGTCCGCAGGCAGCCGAAGACGTCCAAGGGTTGGGCAAGGCCCTGCTGGAACTGATGGCCCGGAATTACGTCGAGATCAGTCGGTCCGCTCCCCGCTTCGTGCGGGTGGCCGGGCCGCGGCCGAGGACGTCTGCCCTGGTTCGTCGCGAGGCCAGGCTGGGGAAGGCGGGCGTCACGAATCTCCGGCATGTCAGCGTGGGCATCGATTCCCTCGAACGTTCCCTCCTCCAGCGCATGGATGGATCCCTCGACCGATCCGGGTTGGTGGATGCCATGACCGATGCCATGGCGGGAGGCGAGTTCACGCTGCGCAGCAACGACGCGCCGGTCACCGACCGGGCGGTGCTGTCCGAGATCGTCGACGTCAAGCTGGACCGCCTTGGACAGATGGCGTTGCTGATGGGGGAATGACCACGAATCGGGTCGCATCTTGAGTTTGTCATGGATGTAGGCTGTCTGTCCTCAGGCGGCGATGTGAAAGCGCCCGCGGAGGGCAGCGGGCCTACATTCGTGACGACTCAGGATGCACCCGTGAATCCGGTCGCGAACGCCGCTTCTTGCCCGCAGCAATTCCGGGAGCTACGAGGAACAACATGGATCTGAAAGAACCCCTCCAGACTTACTTTGGTCACGACGATTTCCGGCCTGGGCAGGAAGCCGTGGTACGGGCGTTGATGGAGGGTGAATCGGCCCTCGCCCTCTTTCCCACGGGCGCGGGGAAATCACTCTGTTACCAACTCCCGGCGGTCCTGCTCGAAGGAACGGCGCTGGTCATCTCGCCGCTCATCGCGCTGATGAAGGATCAGGTGGACGCACTCCGGGCGCGTGGGATTGCCGCGGCGCGGCTCGATTCCAGCCTGACGGCCGAAGAGACGCAGCAGGTCTACGCGGACCTGCGTGAGGGACGGTTGAAGCTGCTCTACGTCGCGCCGGAACGGCTCTCCGGCGAGGCCTTCCTCGATCGGTTGCGCCGGGTGAAGATCTCGCTCCTGGCCATCGACGAGGCCCACTGCATCTCGGAGTGGGGTCACAATTTCCGGCCCGAGTATCTTCGGCTTGCGCGGGTGGCGGAGGAACTGGGGTTGCGTCCCGTGCTCGCCCTGACCGCCACGGCGACGCCCGACGTCGCGCGGGACATCTGCAAGGCCTTCGGGATCGCGCCGCAGCGGCATGTTCAGACTTCCTTCCGACGGAAGAATCTCCACCTGCGCGTGACGCCCTGCGCGGCGGGGGAGCGGTTGGAGGCGCTCACCCGGCGTTTGGGCAATGGGAAGGTGCGGCCGGCGGTGGTGTACGTGACCTTCCAGAAGACCGCCGAGGAAGTGGCGGCGCATCTGGCACGGTCGGGGCTCTCCGCCCGGGCCTATCACGCCGGGATGAGTGCGGAGGAACGCGACGCGACCCAGGAAGCGTTCATGGGTGGCGCGTGCGAGATCATCGTGGCCACCATTGCCTTCGGCATGGGCATCGACAAGGCGGACATCCGCAGTGTCATCCACTTCAACCTGCCCAAGACGCTGGAGAATTATCAGCAGGAGATCGGTCGCGCCGGCCGGGACGGACAGCCCGCGCTCTGCGAGTTGCTGGCCTGTGCTGACGACGCCATTCCCCTCGAGAACTTCACCCTGGGGGACACGCCCGCGCCGGACGCGGTGGAAGGCCTCGTGCGGCGGATGCTGGGCTCGGGGGAAGAGTTCGATGTCAGCCGCTATGATCTGAGTCAGGACACCGACATCCGGCCGCTGGTCGTCGAGACGGTGATCACGTATCTCGAACTCGACGGGCTGTTGCGTCCGACGCGCACCTTCTATGAGAGCACCCAGGTGCAGTTCCTGAAGAACGAAGCGGTCATCCTTGCCGGTTTGAATGCCGATCGTC
>CAMCFL010000531.1 GCA_945873715.1 Akkermansia muciniphila | reverse complement strand
GAGCTCACGCCTACGAACTGCTCAAACGGGGCGTTCACCAGTTCAAACGTGATACCTTGGGGAGTGCCATCGATCTTGGGGTCGATGCCCTTTGCAGCCTCGGATTCCATGCCCATCGCGCGGTGCGCGCCGGACAGATCTTCAAGCAGCACGAAGACACCAGCCTGCGTGCGATGGCCGTCCACTACGGGACCGATGAAGCCGGCCATATTTCCATGGCCCGACAGCACATCCAGAACCTGGAACGCGTCCTCCAGGGCGATCGACGCACCTCCAAGGAAACCCAACCTGATGCCTGGGATTCCGCAGGTCAAAAACGGGGTTGATGTCAGGGAAGCCTCCTGGCCACCGCCCGGCACATCGAATCCGGAGAGGGTTCTATCCGCAGATCGTGCAGATACTGAGGGCCGAGCTGAGACCACCTCAAGATGCCCCCACTGACTACCCCAGGAGCCTTTTCGCCCCGGACGACTCGAAGCGACTCCCGATCTGTGTCATCTGTGTCATCTGTGGATCACCCCCCTCTCCCTCACGGTTCCGCCCCGGTCTCCGCGAGCCTCACCCCCAGGTTGCGTCGGCTCTCCCTGGGAATCTTCTCACTCTGGTTCGGCGCGGGTGTCGGCGTCGCCTTCATTGCCATTCCCGTGGTGTTCGGACCCGGCATCAAGGACGCCCTCCCCCCCGGTGAAGCCGGCCGCGTGGCGCAATCCATCCTCCTGCGCTTCTTCCAGTGGCAGCTCGGTTTCGCCGTGCTCGCGGGCGTGCTTTACGGGTTCGAGCGGGTCCAGTCGGCGGACGCCGGACGATGGCGCGCGTGGATCCTTCCGCCCGTGTTCATCCTCTCCCTCCTGTCCCTCTTCTGGATGCACCCGCGACTCGCCCGGATGCATCGCGAGCGCTACGCCCCAGGGACACCGGAACCGCGCCGGCAGGAATTGGCCGCCCGGTTCGGTCCCTCCCATGGAATCTCGCAGATGATCAACCTCGCCGTTCTCGGCGGGGTACTCGCCGGTGGGTACGACCTGACCCGGAAGCGGACGGGTACATCTTGAGTTTGTTGTCCCCGTTGTAGGCCCGCTGCCCTCAGCGGGCGTTCTCACATCGCCGCCTGGGGCAGGCGGCCTTCATCCATGACAACCAAATCGGCGGAATGGGCGGCCCGCCAGGCCCGACGATCGCCCGCCAGCTCAGACCGGCAGGTCGGTGGCGGGAGGAACAACAGGGGTCTCAACGGCAGCCGGAGCCGCCTCGGCCAGGACAGCCCCCTCCACGGGGGTCGCATCCTCGGGAAACCCTCCGCCGGGGGACTTGCCGCCGACGATCTTGAACATGCCGCCGCCGCAGGTGGGACAGCGTCCCTTGAACGCCTTCCGACCGTTCTTCATGACCACCTCAAGGGCGTCATGGAGCGGCTTCTTGTCTTTGCACTTAACGCAATATCCTTCGAGCATGCGGACGCTCCTGCCGAGTCCATCGGTGCCACCCGGAGCCTTGGGACGGTACGGCCGTACTGTTCCTCCCGTCAATCGCACGGGCCCGGGCAAGGAAGTTCCCAGACGCCAGATCCCAGTTTCCAGAGCTTTGAAGGCCCGCGACGGTTGTAGGCCCGCTGCCCTCAGCGGGCGCCTTCACCTCGCCGCCTGAGGGCAGGCGGCCGACATCCATGACCCACTCAAGAGCGCCCCGCGCCTCCGGGAACTCGCAGGAATCTGGTTACTGGCATCTGGCTTCTGGTAACTTCCCACGCGCCGCATGGATCTCGTCACGCTCGGATGGAGCCCTTATTGGCAGCAACTGTTCCTCCCCCACGAACAGCATGGACTCGCGCCCGCCCGCGTCGTCACCGAGGACAAGCACTACTACACCGTCGTCAGTGAGCAGGGCCCGCACCTCGCCCAGATCGTCGGGCGCCTCCTCCACCTGCGCGCCGGCAACGCCCAGCTTCCCAAGGTCGGGGACTGGGTCGCCATCCGACGTCCAAGGAACACCGATCGCGTCAGCATCGAGGCCGTCCTTCCCCGGCGTTCCACCATCGATCGCAAGATCGCCGGCCGCGCCGGTGCCGGTCAGGTCCTCGCCGCCAACATCGACGTGGCGCTGATCGTCCAGGCCCTCGACGAAACCCTCAACCTCCGTCGGATCGAGCGTTTCCTCGTCATGGTCCACGAGGGCGGCTCGCGTCCCGTCGTTCTCCTCAACAAGACCGACCTGTGCGACGACGTCGAGGCCCGGATGACCGAGGTCCAGGCTGTCGCCGGGGATCATCTCGTGCTCGCCGTCAGTGCCCGGACCGGACGTGCCCTGCCCCGTCTGCGCGAGTTGATGGTTCCCGGCACCACCGCCGTGGTGCTGGGGACGTCGGGCGTCGGCAAGTCGACCCTCATCAACCGCGTCTATGGCGAACGGATCCAACCGACGCTGCCGGTGCGCGACTGCGATTCGAAGGGGCGCCACACCACCACCGCCCGCGAGTTGATCCTCCTACCCCAGGGCGGCCTGATCATCGATACCCCGGGACTGCGCGAATTCCACCTGTGGACCGCCGGCGAGGGATTGGATGACGCCTTTCCCGACGTGGCCACGCTGGCCGGTGGATGTCGGTTCCGGGATTGCGCCCACGAGTCGGAGGCCGGCTGTGCGGTGCGTCAGGCGGTCGCCGATGGATCGCTGCCCAGCCCGCGCCTGGAATCCTATCTGAAGCTCCAGCGGGAACTCGATGGCGTGGCCGACCGCCGCCAGCAACACGCCTGGGCCGTCAACCGCCGCAAGGTCCGCGGCGGCACCCGCGCCTACCTCCTCGATTCCACCCCGGACGACGAAGAGTGATTGAGTCGGTTGGACGCCACCCGCTCCGGACGGACGAACTCCGCCAGAGGGACGAGCTCCGCGAGTTCGTCACCTCCCTTTCTGCCGCACCCAAGCCCGGCCTAGCCGGCGCTTCAACCGCTGGCTAGCCTCCCCCCATGAGCCCGCCCGATGCCCCCTCGTCCACCCCGGCCCGGTACGTCGGTGAGGTGGTTTACCTGTTCGCCTACGACATCGCCTACGAGATGGGACGCGAGCCGGTGGAGAAGCTCTTCGGGTTGCCCCTGACCCCGTATTGCTTCGATGCCTCCCGGCGTAATCCGCGGCATCTGCTCTTCTACCAACCCCGGAGGGTCCAGCTTCCTTCCCAGCAACGCATCGGTCCCCATGGACCGGCCCAGGTGGCGCGTGAAATCAAGATCCTGCCG
>CAMCFL010000530.1 GCA_945873715.1 Akkermansia muciniphila | reverse complement strand
CGCTCACTGCCCCCAACCGCCAACCCAGGTGCCACGCCGCCACGGATGCGACGTGGGGGAAGGAACCGGTCCGGCCGTGGCTGCCGTTGCGTCGTGGCGGTTCAACATGGCGTTGTCCGCGGAGAGGTTTCTCCCACTCCTACCCAGTACCGGCGAGCCGCCGGATACCCCCGTTCCTTAAGCCTGGGTACCGTTCAAAGCCCGCCGAAGCGGCGGTGACGTCGGGCGTATTCCTCCAGGGCCTCGTACAACTGCGCCTTGCGGAAATCAGGCCAGAGTACCGGCGTCACCACGAACTCGGCATAGCTGATCTGCCAGAGCAGGAAATTGCTGACCCGCATCTCGCCGCTGGTGCGGATGAGCAGGTCCGGATCCGGATAATGCCAGGTGTAAAGGTGCTCCGAGAAGACCCGTTCGTTGATCTCGGCGGGATCGATGGTGCCGTTGCGGGCCTTGGCGGCGAGCTCGCGGACCGCCTCGATGATCTCGGTCCGTCCGCCGTAGCTCAGGGCGAGGACGAGGGTGAGACCGGTGTTCTTGGCGAGAGCGGCCTTCGACTTCTCCAACTGCTGCTGGACCGCATCGGGAAGGCGCCAGATCTGGCCCACGGCGTCCAGGCGGACGTTGTTCCGGTTCAACTCGCCGATCTCGTTCTTCAGGAACCGGGCGAGATACTTCATCAACGTATCCACCTCGTCCTTCGGCCGGTTCCAGTTCTCCACCGAGAACGCGTAGAGCGTGAGGTATTTGATCCCCACCTCGCCCGCCGACCGGACGATCGCCCGGACCGACTCGACCCCGTTGCGATGTCCCTCCACTCGGGGAAGGCCCCGCTGCTTCGCCCAACGTCCGTTGCCATCCATGATCACCGCAACATGCTGCGGCATGTTGGCAACCGCCTCGGGACTCAATCGGGGCTCGGCACTCATGGAGCGGCGGGACCGGTCCGGAGGCAGCTCCGGAGGGCGGACCGTTCAGAGAAACATCGTCTGTTCGCGTGCTGGACCGACCGACGTGATGGTCAGGCGCGCACCGGTCATCTGGGCGATGGAAAGGAGGTAATGCCGGCAAGTGACGGGCAGATCCTCCCAGCGCTGGACGGCGTCGGTGGGCGTTTCCCAGCCGGGGAATTCTTCATAGACCGGCTGGCAGCGGGCCAGGATTTCGCAATCGTTCGGGATGTGATTCAACCGTTGACCATCGACCTCATAGGCGACGCAGACCCGGATCGTCTTCACGGTATCGAGCCCATCGACGTTGGTGATGGCGAGTTCGTCGATGCCATTGACCATCGAGGCGTGGCGGGTGGCCACGGCGTCGAACCAACCGCAGCGCCGGGCCCGGCCGGTGGTGGCGCCGAATTCGCGACCCATGCCGTGCAACAGGTCGCTGATCTCGGCGTTCTCGGTGGGGAGCGGGCCTTCGCCCACGCGGGTCGTGTAGGCCTTCATGACCCCCACCACCCGGTCCATCCGGTTGGGAGGAACGCCGGAACCGGTGCAGGCTCCGCCGGCGGTCGTACTGGAAGAGGTGACGTAGGGGTAGGTGCCGTGGTCGATGTCGAGGAACGTGCCCTGCGCACCCTCGAACAGGATGTTGGCACTGCGCCGGGTGGCTTCGTGGAGATGGACGACGGTGTTGGTGACGAAAGGCCGCAGGCGATCCGCCGCCGCGGTGTAGTCGGCCAGAACCTTGTCGTACTCGATCGGCTGGGCACCCAGTGCACGCAGAACCTCGTTGTTCTCCTCCAGGCGTTCCTTCAGCCGCTGGGGGAAGCGGACCGGATGGATCAGGTCGATGACCCGGAGACCCACGCGGGCGGCCTTGTCGCCATAGGTCGGACCGATTCCACGCTTGGTGGTCCCGATCTTGTTCGATCTCTTGCGAACCTCACGTTGGCCGTCGAGCTCGCGGTGCCAGGGGAACACGACATGGGCCGTCTCGGAGATCTGCAGGTTGGCGGGAGTGACCTTCACCCCCAGCTTCTCCAGACCATCCAACTCCTTCACCAGACCGATCGGGTCCAGCACCACGCCGTTGCCGATCATGCACACCTTGCCCGGGCGCAGGATCCCCGAGGGGATCAGGTGCAGGACGTACTTGTCCTTGCCGAGATAAACGGTGTGGCCGGCGTTGTTGCCGCCGGCCGTACGGACCACGATCTCCGACTGCTCGGTGAGCACGTCGATGATCTTGCCTTTGCCTTCGTCGCCCCATTGGGCGCCGACCAGAATCACATTTGCCATCGCAGCGAGTTAACCCGGCAACACAAAAAAGCCCCGAAGTGCAATCCTCGGGGCGCGTGCCGGAAGTTACCGGCGGACACTAAGGACAGCCGTCGCGGCGAGTCAATCGCCGGGACCATCCGAGTTACGCCGCTTCAGGAGGTATCGCCTTTTCACGTGGGTGATGGGACAGGCGGAGTTTCAAGTTTCAAGAACGGGAGTTTCAAGCGGACCGCGGGACCGCCGGGAACTTCGCGGGCGCTCCTGAAACCCGCGACGACTTGAACCTTGAAACTGAAATCTTCCAACCGCCGCGCTATGGCCTCGTCACCGTGACATGCTCCTGGAGCCATTTCAGGTCACGACTGCTGTTGTGGTAGAGGGTCCAGTGGTCGGGAATCCATTCTGCGGTGGCTTCTGCCTGCGTCCGAGGATCCACCCAGCGCCGGGTATCGACGTGGCCATCGGCAAAGGCCAGCGCCCCGCGGACCCCGTGCGAAAAGGAAGGAAGATGATAGAAAAGCCCCGTAAACGGGCCGTTGTGCACGATGAACGCGGAATGGCAGATGTTGCCCGGGGCCACATCGACAAAGGTCAACAGCTCCGACGGACCTGCGGCGGCCACGTCGGCGGCCTTGGCAAACAGGGTTCCCCGTCCGAAATGCAACCGAAGGTCCGGGACGGCCCCGTTCATGAAGACGTTGAGGGCGTAGCTGCGGACCTTGGGAAACTGCCGACCACCGATCTCGACCCGGGTCCGATCCGACGGGCAACGGTAGGATGCAGCGGAGCCGATGTAGGGAGCAAAGGAAGCGTAACGCCGGTCGATCAGGTAGGCGCGATTGGTGAACGCTGGCAGCTCGAGATGGGCACCCCCCAGCACCCAGAGTCGCTGCTCCGCCAGTTCATCGGGAGTTCCGTAGCCATTGAGCGGAATGGCTTCAGCGTGATCCCCGGAGTACAGGTTCCAGGCAATGTTCAACTGCCGCAGGTTGTTCAGGCAGCCTGCCCGCTGGGCGCTACGCTTGGCCGAGACGAGGGA
>CAMCFL010000529.1 GCA_945873715.1 Akkermansia muciniphila | reverse complement strand
GGCGTTCGTGGGGTCATGGTGGTGAAGCACTGCTTCTGCTGCAGCCGGTTTGAACCACCACGGAGCAACGGCAGCCACGAACGGACCGGTTTGTTTCTTCTCGTGGCGTTCGTTGCGTCGTGGTGGTTCCAACACCGCTACTCCACCCGCACGCGGTAGAAGCGGGTCTCGGACGGTTGGGCAGGATCGCCGACCTCCATCGGTCCTCCGCTCCCGGTAACGCGCGCGACTGGCGTCCAGCCACTGCCCAGGGCGTCGATGGACTCCAGTCGGTAACGCACTCCCTCCGCGCCCGTCCATCCGATGATCAGACCGGAGGGGGACCAGCGCGCCCCCAGAGTCGGAGCGGCGACCACGGCGGCCGGGTTCGGCGTGCCAGGGGTCGGGGGAGTCCATTGGCGGGCGAAGGATTGCCCCTCCGGGACCGTGCTCAACGTGGTGTCGGCAATCGGTGCGCCATAAGTGAGGAAATCGACGATCCCGGAACCGATGCTGGCCGGTCGGGCGAGCGAGAGCCATCCGCCGCTGGTGGAGGGACGGAAAGAGGCGTGTAGTTCCACCGTCGAACCTTCACCGGTCTCGCCATCCAGGAACACGAGACGGCGCTCGCCGGGTTGCAGCGGAGCGCTGCCGGCCGGGAAGCTCCACGGTGTGGCTGCTGCCGAGGCATGGAGCATCCATCCGCTGATGGGCAGCGGTTCACTGCCTGCATTGAGGATCTCAACCCATGGTTCCGCTTCTCCCAGTGCGTCTCGAAGCATTCCGGCGACGGGCGAGAACTCGTTCAGGAAGACCGCCGGGAACTCGGGAAGCGCGGACGCGACGGTGTTGGGGGCTCCGGGGGTGAGTCCCGCAAGGCTGCCTCCCACCAGATTGAGCTGGGCGGCGAACACCAGGTCGGAGCTGGTGAGGTTGATCTGGTGAACTTCCGCAGCGAAGACGTTCGTCCCCGTCTGGAGCAGGCTGCTGGGAAGGGACACGGGCCCGACGATCGCGGCGTCCCCTACCAAGACATCGGAAAAAGTGGTGGGAGTGACGACCGTGCCCGGGTTGAAGTTGAACCGGGTCAGCTCCCGGCCGTTGAGGTAGAACACCGCGGCATCGTCGATCAGGTGCGAGAGCGAAAGCGTGGCCCCCGTGGGAACGGCCGGCAGGACGAACGTGGTCCGGAAATGGTAGCTCACCTGTCCCAGTGCCAGCGGCGTGCGTTTGGGGATGGGCAGTTCAGCCGTCTCGTTGAAGAGCGCGGCCGCTCCCCGCTTCCACCCGCGGTCATCGAAGGACACGGAGTTCCAGTTGGCCCCCGGCGTTCCGGATTCCAGGAATCGCCACTCGGCGCCGTAGGCGACCGGTTGACGCGGGCCAAGGTAGGCACCAACGGCCGACCAGTTGCCCGGCCGGGCATTGTCGTTGAGCGGATCCATCAACTGCAACGCCACCCCGCCGCCGGCGGGTTGTTCCGGCCAGGGCGCACCGGAAGTGAACCCCACCCGATCCAGCAACTCGCCCGTCAATGCCCGCAGACGGAGGTCGTCGCCATCCCTGCCAATACTGCCCATCCACGGGCCAGCGACCGCGATTGCGTTTCCATGGGCGGAGCGGAATTGCGCCAGGTCGGCAGCGACGCAGAGGTTGCGACCCGGTGGGACGATGGAACCGGCAGGGAAGGTGAAGGTGAACTGGCGTCCCGACAGTTGGACCCCGGAAAGATCCCAGGCGGTGACGCCCGATGGATTGAGCAGTTCCACATACGCACTGCCGGTCGCCAGCGGTCGGTTCATGATCTCGGAGATCATCACCCGGAACCGCGGCAGGACGCGCACGCTCAGGATTCGCTCCGCCGGCAGCGGCGGGAAGGCGTCATCGGTCACCCGCACCTGAAGGGTCAGGTTGGTCTCGCCGATGTCCGCCGGCAGACGCCACCGGATCCGGCCGGACTGGGCATCGATCGTGGCAACGCCGGGGACGGTGTTCTCGAGGGAATAGAAGAGGTTCTGCGGCGGAAGGTCGGTGTCGGAGCCGGACGCCGACAACTCGACCAGGTCCTCCTCGAGTCGGACCAGCGCCGGCAACGGGGCGAGGGAGGGCGGTTGGTTCGCCTCCCGGACCAGGATCGAGAAGGTCGCCTGGGCGGTCTGGGCGAGGACGGATTGTTCGGTGACCTGGATGATCAGCGGGTACGAACCCGGTCCCTGCTCCTCCGTCGGTGTCCAGCGGAGCACCCCGGTCACGGCGTCCAGGGTGAGGCCGGGCGGTGCCGCCGTCTGAAGGGCGAAGCGGACGGGAGATCCGTCCGGATCGCTGGCAAGCAGGGTCATGACCAGGGCGGAACCTTCGTCGAGGATCTGCGGTTCGGGTTGGGCGATGACCGGCGGATGGTCGCGTTCCTCGACGACCACCCGGAAGGGACGGGACGCACTGGCGGCGGGGCTTCCGTTGTCCGTGACCTGCAGGGTCACGTCATACACACCCGGGCCCTGGGCTTCGGATGGGATCCAGGAGATCTGACCGGTGGTGGTGTCGAGGGTCATCCCGGTCGGCACCGGACCGGTCAGGGTGAACGAACGCAGTTGCGCCGGGAGATCGTCATCGGTGGCGACCGGATTCAACGTGAGGAGGGATTCCTCAATGATCGTGGATTCGGGGATGTTCCCGAGAACCGGCGCTCGATTGACCTCGGTCACCCGCACCTGCACGCGGAGTTGGCTGCTGCGGGGAGGAGTTCCGTTGTCCGTCGCCCGCACCGTCACCAGATAGTTCCCCGGCCCCTGGGTCTCGTCCGGCGTCCAGGAGAGATCCCCGGTGCCGGGTTGGACGTCCACACCGGCAGGGGCATCGGATCCGAGGGAGAAATGAAGCGTCTGCCCTGGGTCCGGATCGGTCGCATTCAGGCGGAGGACCCAGCGCGCGTCCTCGGGAATGACCTGGAGGGGCACGACGGAGAACCGTGGTGGCAGATTGCCGCCGGGAACAAAGTTCAACGCCTCGGGGGTCGGATTCTCCAGCGGGGTCCAGTCGCCGTCCGGTCCGTCCGGGTAACGTCCCACGGAGACGTTGGCGGACTGTTCCCCGAAGGTGTGGCCATCGACCAGGGTTCCATCCGGCGCGTACAGGCCCACCTGCTCGCCCGTGCGTGAGAGGTTGAACCCGGCGTGGAAGCGGCCTTTCGCGACATCGATCTGCTGGGGTTCGTTGTCGGCCCAGACCAGGAGGAATCCGCCGGCGGGAACGATCGTACCCGGAGGAAGGATCGAGGCGGTCTTGTTGG
>CAMCFL010000528.1 GCA_945873715.1 Akkermansia muciniphila | reverse complement strand
AGCAGTGCATGACTCCGCTCGTCCCCCAGGGCGACCGGGATGAAGTCCATCTTCTCGCCGAGCGCCACCGCCTCGGGCCATCGATCAAACAGGCCGCCCACCTTGCCCGGGGTGAGATCACCCCCGGCCGTCTCGAGCCCTGGGTTGGTCGCCGGGACCGTGCTGGGCACCGTCAGGAAGATGTTCAGTGGAGCCTGCCGTGCGTCTTCCAGCATCCACTCGATTCCTTCGGCATCGCAGACGTTGCCGATCTCATGACTGTCGCAAAACAACGTCGTGGTGCCGTTCAGCAGCGCGGCCTCGGCATAGGCACAGGCCGTCATCATCGACGATTCAATATGCACATGGGGATCGACCAGGCCGGGCGCAAGGATCCCGCCCAGCGCATCGTAGAACTTCCCACCCAGCCCCAACCGCCTGGCTTCGCCCGCCCTCTTCACCGCGGCGATCCGCCCGCCCGCTACCCAGATCTCCCGCTCCGGCAGGATACGCTCGGTGTAGCTCGAAAGGACCCGGGCACCCGTGATCACCAGGTCTGGGCGCTCGCGACCGGAAGCCACTGCCGCCAACCGGCGGGTCATCTGCCAAAGTGGAGCGACGGAACGTCGTTGAATCATGTGAATCTTTCCCCCGTAAGATCGCCGGCCATCGGAAAGCCGGTGGGCCGGGCAGTTGCCGGGGAGGGTGTCCCCGGGAAGCGGGCTGGGCAAATGGCGACTGCCGGTCCCGCCCGCATGCGTGCATCGAATCCTTCATGGGATCAATGAATGCCGGGCCCACCCATTTCACCCTTTCCGTCGGGGCCTCCGCTCCCTTCTCCTCCTCCGGTGCTGGTCGCTTTCCATAAACCGTACGGCGTCCTCAGCCAGTTCACGCCCGACGGTTCCCCCAACCGGCCTCTGTCGGAGTTCGGCCTGCCGCCGAGGGTCTATCCGCTCGGTCGACTGGATGCCGACTCCGAAGGGCTTCTCCTGCTCAGCGACGAAGCCGGACTCAACACCCGGTTGCTCGACCCGGAACGCGGACATCCGCGCACCTACTGGGCCCAGGTTGAACGCATCCCCTCCGACGAATCGCTGGGCCGACTTGCCGCCGGCGTCACCATCCAGGGCTACCAGACCCGCCCGTGCTGCGTGACCCGGATTGCGCCTCAACCGGTCGTCGCCCCCCGGGATCCGCCCATCCGCTTCCGCAAGAGCGTCCCAGACTGTTGGATCGAACTCGAACTCGTGGAGGGCCGGAATCGTCAGGTCCGCCGCATGACCGCGGCCATCGGCCACGCCACCCTCCGCCTCATGCGGGTGAAGATCGGGCAATTTGCCCTGGCCGACCTGGCCCCGGGAAAATGGAGGGAGCTGACCCTGGCGGAACGACACCTCGTCCTGGGCTAAACCCGATCAATGGAAGAGGACGGGGGCACCGGCGGCCCGCCGGTGCTGCAAACCCCAGTTCGCAAGCTCAGGAGTTCAAGCACCGAGCCGTCGAGGCCCGGCAGCCTTCCATCGATCGGAACGGGCGGGCCGCCCATTCCCCCGTTCGAGTGCGGCAAGCGCCCGGCCAAGGTCCTGCCCCCTTCTGGAAGTCCTCCTTCCGTCCCCGGATGAAGGCGACCAGATCCCAGCGATCCTCCTCGGTCGTCGTCTCCGCGAAGCTCGACATGGGCGTTCCCGCGACGCCGGTGCGGAGAGTCCGTTCGAGGTCGACATCGGTCGGGAGGAGCCCGCTCGGGGTCGAACGATACTTGAAGACCCCTGAAGTCAACCGTCGCGGCTTGGGCACCATGCCCACCGACAGTTCCCCCCGACCGTCCCCCCACTTTCCATGGCAGACCAGACACTGCCGATCGTAGACGTGCCGCCCGGCCATGATCCATTCGAGCGGAGGTTCCGGTGGCATGGCGGCCAACGTTGCCTTGGGTGCAACCGGCGCGTTCACCGGCGAAGGATCGGCACCGAAGCACGGCAGCAACCCACCCACGATCGCCGCACACGCCCCCCGGCCGATGGTCATCCTTGAACCCGGATCTCACGGACGCATCCGTTGCCGCCGGTTCGCACGGACCTTGGTGGCCTCGGTCATGGCGTCGTAAGCCTCCAGTTGCTCCGGCTTCAGCTCCCGACGGATCATCGGCACGTACTTGAGGAAGGCTTCCTTCCTCTCGTCCGAGAACGGCGCCGTGCTTCGGGTCTCCATCGCCCACTTCTCCATCAGGACCCGGATCGCGGCAATCTGGTCCGGGGACAGGTCGATGTAGGCCAGCATGTGGTTGATCGCCACATCGGGTGATCCCTGCGCCTGAATCGGCGGCGGGAGTGGACGGAACCGCGTTCCGGTCGGCCGGGGAGCGGTCCACCGGCCAGTGACGATCCCCAGCACGAAGATCAGCCCCACCGCGAGCATCACCCGCACGACCCGCCATTCCGGGAAGTTCACGACCTTTCCTCCGCTGCCGACCCAAGGACGAACTGATCAAAGGGCGTGGAGGACGGCACCGGGAGCGCCCTCTCGGAGCGGAGGAAGAACGCCACCGCGCAGACCGCCAGACCCACCACCACCCCCCAACGGCTGACCCTCTCCCACAACTCCCAACCGCTCACCGCAGGCGAGCCAGCCCAGATCGCAGCCACCCGGGCGGCAAACCCCGGCGGCAGGAGGTCCACCGACGGAGTCTCCTCACCCTGTGGCTGTGCGACGCACGCCCGGCGCGCGAGCGCCAGCACCGCTGAGAATGGATCAGATCCGGACCTCATCGAGCCTCCTTCAATTCTTCAAACATCACCTTGAGACGACGACGCGCACGAAAAGCACGGATCCGCGTCACCCCGGCATTCCAACCGGTCCGCTGGCAGACCTCGGCAATCGTCCGGCCAACCAACTCCAACTCCCGGATCAACCACGCATCCCTTTCGGACAAACCTGCCAGCAGTCGTTCGATCAACTCCCGGGACGAGTTCAACTCCACCTCCGTTGCCGCCTCTTCGGACGGGGTTTGGCGGATCAACTCCTGTTCGACCTCGCTCAGGTCCGACCACCGGAGTTCCGGACGCGCCTTCTGCCGGCGCAACCGATCGAGGCAGGTATTCAGGGCAATGCGACTGACCCAATGCGCGAGGGGCGTCTCCCCCCGGTACTGGTCCAGTCGTGCAAACACCTTGAGATACCAAGGTGGCGGTGGGCTGAGCGGCGGAGCGAGGTCAAGGAGGAAGACGCGGGGGCCCGAAGGGCACCTGTGTCTGGGGGACACGAGCGCAGTCGCTTAGCCCGGCGCCGGCTTG
>CAMCFL010000527.1 GCA_945873715.1 Akkermansia muciniphila | reverse complement strand
GGCAATGCCTTCGCCGAGGGAGAGTCCACCCCGGGAACCCCACAGGGCGATCGGCTCAACAACGTCGAGGCCGTGCACCTGGCGGTGCCCTCCTCCGGTGAATGGGTGGTCCGGGTGAGGGCGGTCAATGTGGTTCAGGACATCCGACGTCGGGCTGGCGCGCCGACCCAGGATTTTGCGGTGGTCGTGTCGGGGCAACTTCCCGCTCCCGGCGAGGGAGTGCTTTCGTGGGATCGCGCTGCCTATCGGGTCCCGGCGGTGGCCACCGTGCGGTTGCTGGACGACGGGCTTCGCGGGGAGACGACGGCCACTGTTCGTGTCCTCACCGGGGTTGCGACGAATTCCCTGGTGCTGACCCTTCAACGTGCCGCCGCGGCGAACACTTTCACGGGCGCGGTGGTTTTGGTGAGTGGTCCTGCCGGTTCGGGCCAGTTGCAGGTGCGGGATGGCGACGCCCTGACGGCCGTGTATTCGGATGCGCAGCCGGTTGGGTTGCGGGATGCAGTGGCCCTGGTGGACAGCCATCCGCCGGTGGTCACCGGAGTGACGGCGGTGTCGCAGTTCGGCAGCGTGACGGTGAGTTGGTTGGCGAGTGAACCAGCCGCTTCGCGGGTCTATTTCGGGACGACCAATGCGGTGACCAACGTGGTGCAGGATCTCGCGTATCGAACGCAGCCGCGGGTGTTGTTGCCTTCTCTGGAGGCGGGAACCACCTACTTCTACTCGGTGGTGGTGACCGATCGTGCGGGCAACGTCTCGACCAATGACAACGGCGGCTTTTTCTTCCGGGTGGTGGCACCCAAGCCGGCGACCGCCCTGCTGGTCTACTCGCCCGAGGCGATCTTCATCGAGTTGCTGGCAGAAACCCCTTATCCGGGGCGGGAGACTTGGACCGATGCGCTCGACGCGCTGGGGGTCGACTTTGAGGTGTGGGATACCACCGAGCGCGGGATCGCTCCCACGGCCGAGCAGTTGAAGCCCTATCGGTTGGTCCTTTGGCGGCCGGAGGAATTGCAGGCGCCTCCCCCGGGGATCCTGACCTCCATTTCAGGCTATGTGAACTCCGGTGGATCCCTCTTCGTGGCGTCATTCGATCTTCTGACCCGGTTGAAGGAACTCAATCAGACCGCCTTCGCCACGGAAGCCCTGAGGGTCGCTTCGTTTCAGGAGGACTTCGGTGCGCTGCGTGTGACCTCGGTTCCCGGGGATCCGGTCGGGGCCGGGGCCCAGATTGAGTTGGATTACACCGACTTTCCCAGCGGCCTGTTCATCGATCTGCTTGGGATCGTCTGGGAAAATGGTCCGGACCACCTGCAGGTCTCCACCAACGCAGCCCCGATTTTCCTGCAGGAAGACGGGCGGATCGTCGGACTCCGGTTTCCCCGGACCGGGGACGACAGCGCCGGGCGCGGGGTGTTTCTCTCGTTCGCGTTGGAGGCATTGCCGGCGGCCGCCCCGGCGCCCAACAACCGGACGACGGTGTTGGGCAACGCCCTCGAGTTCCTGATGCCCGGCCTGCGGGGATTGTCGACGCTCGCATTGAACAGTGATGCCTACACGGTTCCCGGTTCCGGGGTGATTGAAGTCTCCGATGCCAAGCGGGGGGTGGCCGAGGTCGTCGCCGTGACCCTCGCCAGCACCACGTCGCCCACTCCCGTGACGGTGGAGTGCTTCGCGACTCCGGTGCGTGGAATCTTTCGAGGCCGGTTCGTCCTGCAAGCACCCCAGAATGCAGGTCCTGCGGGGGATCCTCCGCCTGTGCCTGGTTCTCCGACGCGATTGGCGGCCCGGGACGGGGACACCCTCCTGGTCCGGTATGTCGACACGGCTGATCGGACGGTGGCCACTTCGGCGCGGGTGGACACGGTGTCCCCGAGGCTTTCCGGGGTGGGGGTGGAACCCGCCTACAATGAGGCCGTGGTGACCTGGGTGACGGACAAGGCCACCGACGCCCTGGTACAATTCGGCGAGGGCAAAGGGGATGAGACATTCCTCTCTCGCGCCGCCTATTCCGCGGAGAACGGGGGGGTGCATGAAGTGCTGTTGACCGGCCTGCTTCCAGACCGGGACTACTACTTCATCGTCACCAGTCGGGATTCGGCCGGCAATGTGGGGACGGACAACAATGGGGGCATGTTCTACAAGTTCCGGACCCTCACGCCGATGACTCCACCCTGGCTCGATGATCTGGAGTCGGGGGACGAGGGTTGGGCGGTCTACAATGATGAATCGATCTTCTTCGACGACGGTGATGACGAGGGAGGGGGAGGAGGCTTCGCGGCGTCGGGTTGGGGCTTTGGCACTCCGACAAATCGCCATGGAGTCGACGCCCACAGTGGCGAAAATTGCTGGGCCACCAATCTTGGGGGTGCGGATGTCGATTTTGCGATCACCGACCTGATCTCGCCGGCGGTGAGTCTGGTGGGGGGCAATCGAGCTCGATTGACCTTCTGGCATCAGTTCGATTTCACGACGCCCGACGATGGAACCGAGGACGAGTTTGGCGACCTGACCATTGAGGCGGCGCAGGTCGCGGTTTCAGCGGACAACGGCGCCAGTTGGCGGCCCTTGTATGCCAACCAGGACGAGACCACGGACGGTTGGGTTCAGGAATCGATCGATCTGACGCCGTTTCTCGGTCAGGTCGTGCGGTTTCGCTTCAACTACCAGATGTTCAGCTTCACCACCCGGGACAGGTTGGGATGGTTGATTGACGATGTCGGCGTGGAATTGGAGTCGGTGGCGGAAAGTGGCCTGGTGGTGTCGAACAACCTGGCGCAGGCCCGCTTTGTCGTCAGCTCAGGGACAAACCAATTCATCGGCGAGGGGACGGTCTGGCGGACCAATCTCCCGGCGGCCGCTTACACCATCGCCTGGGCACCGGTCCGTTTCCATCAGGCCCCGGCACCGCAGACGTTCAGCATCGGCGCGTCGACCAACCTCACCTGGGTGCGCGGCAACTACACGTTCGCGGATGCCAACACCAACGGCCTCTCCGATTCGTGGGAGACCCGATACTTCGGCGGCTTCTTGGACACGCCACCAAGCAGAGACTCCGACGGTGACGGGGCCAGCGATCGGATGGAATTCATGGCGGGGACCGACCCAACCAACCGGGTGTCGGTCCTGGCCCTCTCGCCGCCACGCGAGTTGCCGAACCGTCTGGTCGAGTTGCAGTGGTCCACCACCGTGGGACGCGAGTACGTCCTGGAAGTGTCCACGGATCTGGTCGAATGGCAGCCCTTCTCGCAGCCGACCCGGGGTGATGGCGAAGATCT
>CAMCFL010000526.1 GCA_945873715.1 Akkermansia muciniphila | reverse complement strand
CGGGAGCGACTACCCACACCGGGAGCTTGCGCGCCGCGGCGAATCCGTGCATCGGCTTCTCACCGTACGCCACGGCGGCCAGGGGTTGAAGCGTGCCGGGGTTGATTGGTACGGGATTCCTCGATTGCGACCGGATCTCAAAGCTGTCGGGGAGGCAGCCCATGGCGGGTCCGTCGGAGTCGGGGTGAACCTGCTGGACGCCCGACAAGGCGATCCCGCGCGCGATCCGGTTCCAATCCAGGGAACGGTCGTGGGCGGCCAGCGACAACAGGGCGTCGGCATAGACCAGGCCGCACCATTGAACGGGCAGTCCGATCCAGTTCGGGGCGATGAACTGGGTGGCTCCGAACACCGGGATGGTGCTGTAGATGCCGACCGGGCCGTTGACGGGCGATTCGAGGTAGAGGAAGGGAATGCCGGTCCAGGCCCAGGAACGGGCGCGTTCGAGGAAGGCCTTTTCCCCGGTCAGTTCGTATCCGCGCAGGTGGACCTTGACCAGATACGCGCTGGCAAGGAGGTCGGCCGTGTGGAGTGGCACTTCCCAGGTCTGCGCTCCGCGCGGCACTTCCCCGTCGTAGCGGGCCATCCGACGCAGGTGCCCGACGCACTCCTGGACCAGACCGGGATCGCCGGCCAGCAACGCATGATCGAAGGCGATCGAGAGGTGGGTGGCGGTCAGTCCGTTGGCGTGGTTGGTCCAGTGGGTCCGCCCGAGATCCTCGCCCTTGGCGGGGGCGCGGTAGAGCACCCGCGTCTCCGGTCCCAGTGCGTCGAGGTGATGTCGGGCGATGGCGCGGGCGGACTCCGCCACGGTGCTGGCCTTGAGTGCGACCAACGCCGGGGAGGGCAGGCGAAGGTGGCTGACCGGGCCATCCAGCCAGCCGGTATCGGGGATGGCAGAGGCATTCTCGCGGGCGGCGATCAGCAGGCGTTCGGCCAGCACGGGATCCTGCACGCGGGGTGCCAACCAGGCTTCGAAGTATCCGGCGTCGGGAGCCTGCGACAGACCAAAACCATTGCCCACCGCATGCCGGTACTGGCGACCCTCGCGGATCCCGGAATCGAGCCAACCGCGTGCGGCCAGTCGGTAGTAGTCCGATGCGGTGGGAATGGCCTTGGGCAGGGGCGGAAGACCGGTGCGCCGAATGTGCGCCTGCAAGGCGGGGATCACCGTCGTCCCGCCACCCGCCGCGAGGGAGGCCTCGGCGGTCAGCACGTTGCCCGGCTTCAGTCGGCTTCCCCCGTAGGGCAGCAGGGATCCGTCCTCGCGCACGGTCGGGTCCGCGCCGGGATGAAGGAGGCCGAACAGGTGGCCTCCCGAGCGGGTGATGCGGTCGGGGGTATCGTGCAGGGCGGCGAGTTCCGGCGACGTCTTCCACGCCAGCGAGAGCCAGTGGCCGTCGGCGGCCAGGGCCATGAAAGGGAGGGTGAACTTGAGCGGATCGGGCACCTGCCGTCGCGCCTGGGGTCCGATCAGGTCCCGTTCGGAACTGCTTTCCTCGTTCTCGAGGTATTCGAGGCCGGCCAGCAGCGACTGATGTTTGTTGGTTCCGAAACTTCCTGCCCCCGGCAACACCAGCAACGCCGGCGCGAACACCACCTGACGCTCCTGATCCACCGAGATCTGCGAGCGATACCGCAGATGGTTGAGCTCGGCATGGAATTCCTGATGGAAGGTCCAGATCGCCCCGTCCGGATCCCGATGTCGGCTCTCGATCCGCACCGTGCCAGGAGTCCGATGAAACCGGGGTCCGGGCGCGAGTGGACTGCCGGTGTCGAACCATCGGGTCTGACCGCCGAACTGATATCCCACCGGTGCGTGGGTGTGGCCGATGGCGTAGGGCTGTCCGGCGATGTCGACGCGGAACGCGCCGGGACCGGTGGCGGCATGGCGCAGGGTGAGATCGCCCACCTTGAGGAGTGCGATCACGCCGGTCATGGAGGCGGCCATCGCGGGTTTCCAGGTCGGCGGAGTCAGGGCGGGGCGTGGTTCGAATCGCAGGCTGCGCACGAGGCAGGCCCCGGTCGTTCCCGGGGGATCGAACCGCAGGCGCGTGCCGGGTTCGAGGGGAGGGATCGGGACCCGCACCACGGCGTTGGAGCCGCCGGGGAGGAAGAAGCGCACCGAACGCGATTCGGACTCCGGTTGTGGACCTGCCCAGAAGATCTGGGCGGAGCCGGCCGAATCGGAGTTCGCGTCGAGTACCAGCCAGAGCGGGAGCCCGGCCGGATAATCCCGTCGAGGCCCGCCCAAGTAGGGATCTCCCCCCGTGATCCGCACCATCAGACCGTTCGTTCCGTGAGTCAGTTCGACGTCGTGAAGCGGGCTCCATCCGTTGGTCCCTTCAGGACGGGTGAAATCGAAGCCCGGCAGATCCGCCGCGGCGGCGCGGAACATCAGCAGGAAGAACAGCAGACGGACGGACATTGCGACGAGCCTAGGCGTGGAACGACGAGATCCGCGAGTCTGAAACCGGGTAGGCGACGAGGTGACGAGGCTCACTTCCATCGGGCGGGGAACGTGCGTGGGCCGGGGTGCGCCGGGATGGAAGTCAGAGTCTCCTCACGTCGACGCCTACGGGTAGGCGACGAGGTGACGAGGCTCACTTCCATCGGGCGGGGAACGTGCGTGGGCCGGGGTGCGTCGGGATGGAAGTCAGAGTCTCCTCACGTCGACGCCTACGGGTAGGTGGTCAGAGTCTCGTGACCTCGCCTCCTACGCGGTCGGCGACGAGGTCACGGACCCGCGGCGCTCGTCCCTCCGGAGCGCTCGGGAAATCGGGGATGCGCTCTCTCCAAACTTCCCACGTCCCGCGGGTCCGACCTACGATGACGCGGATGACACGATGCGCGGTGACAGTGTGCCTGGTGCCGGAGGCGCGGCAGGGTCCCTTTGTGTTGCATGGGGAATTGACCGAGTCCCTCGACCGGGCGGCCGCCGCCGGATTCGACGGGGTGGAGATCTTCCCCAGCCATGCCGATGACCTCGACGGCCTTTTGCTGCGCGATCAGTTGACCTCGCGCGGGTTGGCCCTCGCCGCCATGGGAACCGGAGCGGGTTGGGTGCGACGAAAACTTTCCCTGACCGATCCGGATCCGCACCAGCGGATGTGCGCCCGGGATTTCGTCGGGGCCATCATCGACTTCGCCGGTGGCTTCGGCGTGCCGGCAATCATCGGATCGATGCAGGGTCGGGTGCCGGACGGCACCGCGCGGGAGGAGGTGCTGGGTTGGTTGAAGATTGAATTGGATCAGCTCGGGCCGCGGGCCCACGCGCTGGGGGTT